>VXZL01000584.1 GCA_009845505.1 Candidatus Poribacteria bacterium
GGTGTGGTGTGAGTGGGTTCGGTTAATGCGAGATAAACTTTTAGAAATGGTATAAGATGCAGTATATGTAGATTGGTAGATGAACGGGCCCCAAAAATCATTCGGGGAGAAGGAAGGCATGCACATCATTCGTGAAACAGAAAAAGATACACAAAAACGCGTCATAGAATTCTTCCAAGATGCCTTGAACTATACCTACCTCGGCAATTGGGCAGATAGTGTTGACGAAAACAGCAATATCATTCCCGAAGACCTTTCCAATTGGCTTTTTCAACAAGGATACGAACCCAATATCGTCAAAAAAGCGGTGTATCAACTCCAACAAGCAGCGAAAATCGGTGGAAGTCGAACGCTTTATGATGCAAACTTTGAGGTCTATGAACTTCTACGCTACGGCGTAAAGGTGCAACCGGATATCAGTGAACACCATAAAACTGTCTGGCTCATAGATTGGAAAAATCCTGAAAATAACGACTTCGGTATCGCTGAGGAGGTTGCGATCAGAGGAAAACACAGCAAACGTCCCGATCTTGTGCTATATATCAACGGTATCGCTATCGGTGTGTTAGAGTTGAAAAGTGCCATAGTCTCTATTTCTGAAGGTATCCGTCAAAACCTTGCCAACCAAACGGAGATGTTCATTGAGTGGTTTTTTAGTACAGTGCAGCTGGTGATGGCAGGGAATGAAACTGAAGGATTGCGTTACGGCGTTATCAAGTCACCTGAAAAATACTGGTTGCGATGGAAAGAAAAGCATCCACAGCCGGAGACCGAGCCCAATCCGTTACTCAGAGAACTCAGTCAGTTTTGCAACAAAGAACGGATGCTTGAGGTCCTACACGACTTCATCGTATTTGATGCCGGGATAAAGAAAATCTGCCGACATAATCAATACTTCGGTGTGAAGGCAGCCCAAAAACGCGTCAAGCGTAGAGAAGGCGGGATAATCTGGCACACACAAGGCAGTGGGAAAAGTTTGGTGATGGTCTGGTTAGCAAAATGGATTTTGGCAAATAACCCTAACGCACGGGTCCTCATCATCACTGACCGCATAGAATTAGATGAACAAATTGAAGGTGTTTTTCAGGGTGTCAAAGAGAATATTAAGCGAACAAAGAGCGGGGATGATCTGAAGCAAGTGCTTAGCGATTCTACGAATCGGTTAGCCTGTTCTCTTATTCACAAGTTTGGCAAGTCGGGAGAGATAGAAGATACAGATGTTGAAATCTATGTAATGGATCTAAAGCGGAATCTCTCCGATGGTTTACGTGTAAAGGGCGAATTTTTTGTATTTGTAGACGAATGCCACCGCACACAGTCGGGCAAACTCCACAAGGCGATGAAGGAACTCCTTCCTAACGCCATGCTAATTGGCTTCACAGGCACACCCCTGCTAAAGCGCGACAAACAACGGAGCATTGAGACTTTCGGTAAATTTATTGATACCTATAAATATGATGAGGCAGTCCATGATGAAGTCGTGCTTGATCTGCAGTATGAGGCACGCGATATTGACCAGAATCTCACTTCGCAAGACCGTATTGACCAATTTTTTGATAGCAAAACCCGCGGGTTAAACGATGTCGCGAAAGCGCAGCTCAAGGAACGTTGGGGAACGATGCTAAATGTGGAAAGTTCAATGAATCGCCTACGGAAAATAGTCGCAGACATTGTTTTAGATATGGGCACGCGCGACCGATTGAAAAGTGGGAAAGGGAACGCAATGCTTGTGGCAAACAGTATCCTCTCTGCTTGTAGGCTCTACAATCTATTTCAAGATACACCTTTGCGAAGGAAATGCGCCGTTGTGACATCCTATAGACCGACCACAGAATCCATCAGATTGGAAGAAACAGGGGAAGGGCTCACTGAAAACCAGCAGAAATACAACACCTATCGAGAAATGCTCGCAGCACATTTTAACGAATCACCAGATACAGCAATACATAAGGTTGATCAGTTTGAACAGGAGGTCCAGAAACGTTTCATTGAAGAACCGGCACAGATGAAACTTCTCATCGTCGTGGACAAATTGCTCACAGGTTTTGATGCACCTCCTGCCACCTATCTTTACATAGACAAAAGCATGCAAGATCACGGCTTGTTTCAAGCAATTTGTCGGGTTAATCGCATTGATTCTGATGACTAAGGAATTCGGTTACATCGTGGATTACAAAGACCTGTTTGGATCTCTGAAGCAAGCAATGACAGACTACACGGGTGAAGCGTTTGAAAACTATGATATCGAAGATGTAGAAGGGTTATTGAAGGATAGGCTTGAAAAAGGCAGGGAACGATTAGAGGACGCACGCGAAGCGATTAAAGCGTTATGCGAACCCGTGGATCCACCGAAATATATCCAAGATTATATCCGTTACTTCTGTAGCGACGAAAGCGCAAACGCTGAGCAGATCAAAGCGAAAGAGCAGAAACGAATAAAACTCTATAAATTGACTGCAGCCTTAGTGCGTGCTTATGCTAACCTTGCAAATGAGATGGAGGCGGCAGGATATAGTGCCGCGGAAGCAGGGAAAATCAAAAAAGAGGTAGCAGACTACGAATATGTACGTCTACAAGTAAAACTGGCAAGTGGGGATTATATTGACCTGAAGATGTATGAGCCTGATATGCGCCATCTGTTGGATACTTATATCCAAGCCGAAGAGAGTGAGACGATCTCAACATTTGACAATATGCCGCTTGTCCAACTGATTGTGAATAAGGGTGCCGATGCGGCGGTTGAGAAACTACCTGAAGGTATTCGCACAAATCCAGAGGCGATCGCAGCAACAATAGAAAACAACATTCGACGCGTCATCGTTGACAAATCAGAAATCAATCCCAAATATTATGAGGATATGTCACGACTGCTTGAGGAACTCATTCGTCAGCGGAGACAGGATGCCATCAATTATCGCCAATATCTATCCAAGGTTACGAGTTTGAGCAAACGGGTTACCGATTCTACTGCAAACTCGGACTATCCCCCAGATATCGAGACACCGCCCAAACAAGCTCTGTTTGATAACTTACCATACGATATGCCTGTTGATCGTAGAACTGCGATGGCAATAGCGATAGACGAGGCTATTATGGATGCAAGAAGTGATGAATGGAGAGGGAATGGATTTAAAGAACTTGAAGTCCGTAATGCCATCGAGATAGTTATCTTGGATGATTTTGATGACGATACCATTGACGTTGATAAGATGTTTAATATTGCAAAAAACCAAGATGAATAC
>VXZL01000048.1 GCA_009845505.1 Candidatus Poribacteria bacterium
TCATTCTTGATGGCATCCCCCGTAACATCACACAAGCAAATTTGATGGCACCTTTTGTGCAGGTTTTTAAAGTCATCTACATGGTTTGTGAAGATCGGGAAGTGATGTTTAAACGGATTCGCGGACGCTCGTTGAAAGAGCACCGCATTGACGACGCCGAAGAACTGGTAGTTCGCTATCGATGGGATGTTTATAAACGAGAAACGGAACCGCTGATCGACTACTACCCGCAAGAACGCGTTCGGATTGTGGATGCGAATACTATTGCTTCTGATGTGCTTCACCAAATCCTATCGGCAGTCGTTCCAGTTCAGAAGAAGTACTTTGAACCACCTGTGATGTAAATGGTTGTCAGTAACTTAAAATTCCCTATTCAATCGCGACGTTGATAGAGGCGGAGCTCAGGATGTACCAGTGCTCGCATTGGAAACGGAGCATCTCTATCAGATATTTGAACGCCTAAAAAGCGCGGTGTCCGCTTAAAGGTCTTGGACAATACATACGGACTTCCTACCCCTAAAATCCGCTCGTAAAATGCCAGCGTCTCCTCCACGGCAACTCCATCAAGAGGATACCAATCCTGTTCTTGATAATCTTTGGGTTGCTTCTGGTATTTTTGGAATACTTCAAGGTTTGGCACGAGGATAAGGCCCCACTCTGCCTCCCCATCCATCACCTCTAAATCTACTTCGGGAAGCAGCCAATCGAACAAGACCTCTGGTGCGCGGGCGATAATCTCTTCTGGCGGAACGTGCTTCGTTATCCATTCAGATGCTGAAATACGTGTCGGTTGTGTTGTCAGGACAAAAGCAAAAGCAGCCGTATACATCGATGCATAAAGTACCACAATCCCTCCTACAACGACTGTAACCCATTTTCCAAATACACCATACCCACCTGCTCCAGTAAGACTTTTAGAACCTCTCATTTTTCGCTGACATCCGAACTCGAAAAGTGCTTCGATAGTACCTGGCAAACGCACAAGCGCAGCCGCAGCAAACACAGTCAGAGTTGGATAGAGTATCAACAAATGACGGGCAAACTTGACTTTATGGACCCCGATAAAGAGTAGATAGGGAATAACGAAGGCAAGTAAAGCGAACGCCACTGTAGGGGCTCCGCCGATGTCCCGTCTCAGCGAAAGGATACCTCGCAGCACACCCAAACCGACAAGGAGCGCGAGCGGCAATCCCACGCCCCATTTCAAGAGGCTCCACAGGTAGGTAAACCGCTGTAGCCAACCAGCATCGCCCGTTGAAATGAGACCGAAATGTCCTTGATGATAGTGGATCGCCTCATACCAGAAATCAGAAAAGAAAAGATTCCACGTTGGTGAAACCAGATCCATTAACCAATAGGGACAGAGGAGTGTGAAGGTTAAAACAGAAACACCGATGACTGTTGCGAGCCTTTTATAGAATCCGGTGCTACCGACAAAACACAACAGAGAAAAACCGCAGAAGACAGTCGTGAACTTGACTGCAAACCCAAATCCAGCGACAACACCGAGCCATACCGCAGTCTGGGAGGTCAGCGCACCTGAAGAAGAACGCGAACGTGTTACAAGATAGAGAAACAGCGTCACACAAAAGGTCGCTGGCATGTCAACGAGTGCGAGACGCGACTCATTGGTGGCGTGTAACATTGCAACAGCGAGCAATCCGGCTGCGATTTGTCCAATCCGTCTGCCGTAACACCGCCGCCCGATGCAATAGGTAAGCCAGAGTGTTGCCGTTGATAGTAAGACATTCACACACCGTGCCAACAAAATCACACGGGGTTCCGTTAGGTGTATACCGACAAACGATAACAGTTTCCCTATCAGCGCGATGAGGTAAAACCACGCTGTTCCGGGCCAATTGTAGGTTTGTGGGACGGCTGTGAGGTGAACGAGGTTCAGCACATCTTGCGCAATGATGACCTCACGCGGATCTGGCGCGTCGGGCAAGCCGACGTTTATACCGATGAGACGGAGCGCGAAACCGATTGCGAGAATCGTTGAGATAATAAGACTATTCGCAAAGTTGGGATGGTTTGCTAAATTGGGGGAATTTCTCGCTGCAACAAGCGATTTCATCTTTTATAATCTGTTAAGATGCTATTGTCTTTCTATAATTTGTAGTTTTTTTTGAATATCGGCTTTGAGCTCTTCATCCTGTCCTATCAGTGTTAATGATTTCTCAAGATCCTTCTTACTTCCATTGGTGTCTCCTAACTTGTATTTGGCAACGCCCCTATTCGCATGGGCTCTCGCTAAATTAGGGTCCAAGTCAATGGCAATGTTAAAGTCTGAAATAGCGTCTTCCGGGTGTCCCAGTTTGCCTTTTACGACTCCTTTCGTGCCTCCTCTACCGTTATAGGCTTCCGCTAAATCGGGTTTCAAGCGAATAGCCTCGTCAAAATCGGACAAAGCTTCAAAATTTTGTCCTATATTTGCATTCGCAATACCTCTATTGCCATAAGCATCTACATGATCGGGCTCAAGACTAATAGTTTTGCTAAAGTCGGCAATAGCTTCAGAATGCTGTTCCAGCTGCCCGTAAGCTCTTCCTTTTTGGTAGTACGCTTCCGCAAAATCAGGTTTTAAGCGAATTGCCTCGGTAAAGGCTGAAATGGCATCAAAATAATTTCCTTGATTGTACAACGTAATACCCTTATCAAGGTAATTTTCTGGAGATTCAACATTGTTATTTAGAGTATTGGTGTTTTCCATTAGACTGTTTTTCCTGTAGAGTGATACTCAGACCTCAGGTAGTCTATTGGCTCGTCCCGACTCGGAACTTCTTCCAGCTATGGAGCGTCTAACTTCACCAGAAGTTCTTTTAGCAGTTCATGTAATGTAGGATCTCCCGTGTCCACACTCTCTTTTTCGTTGCTAACTGTGGGATTTTCCGTGTCTACGCTCTCTTTTTCTTTATTAGCACGCCTGTAGATAAGGATGGTCACTAAAGGACTTCCCAAAATTCCAGCCAGAATTATGTATAGTAGGTTAAGCATAATTCCTGTTCTTTCTTCAAGTTTCGTGACCGATGCTTTCAATTCTCCAACAGTTGTTTTCAATTCTCTCACAGTTGTGTTGAGTGCTTTCACTGTTGTGTCAAGATTTCCCACTGTTGTGTTCAGTTTCGCCACATCTATCTTTTGGGTAACTGTTATAACATGTGAATCTGATTCTTCCTGTCCGAAAGCGGAAGCAACAACAAAAAGGACACAAAAAACTTGGAGTAATATAGTCC
>VXZL01000437.1 GCA_009845505.1 Candidatus Poribacteria bacterium
GCCTGGATACGTTGGCGAAGGAATTGTTGATACTCACAATATTAACAATGCCTGCATTATTTGTCAAGAAAAAATCAATTTTTTCTTGCGTAATATAGTTATGTCATAGCAATTTTCATGCCAAAGTTAACTCAAATGTGAAATCACTTGGAAAAGAAAGTTTCCCGATAATTCCGCTTCACAAAGTGAGGTCTTGCTGTCCAATTCTTGGACAACTTTGCTCAAAAGCCGAATCCGAAAGGTTTATATACCAAACCAATACCGACATTTAATCAGGAAGATATCCTTCCCCGGATCCGTGAAACTGCTTCGCAAACGATCCACCGGACGAAACTCAAGTTCAGCGTCTCCAACATCTTCCAAACTTATTTCTCTTGACTGAGACCAGACCAAAAACAGTGTACTCCCCGGACGGAATTCCCAACGCAGAACGGTATTACCACGTAAAGACCGTATATGGAAATCCGGATTTCGCTTCAGTGGGTACGGTTTGAACTGATACGATCTCGGCTCAACTAACTCTTTGAAGTTTGAATAATCCCCGATGGTAATAAACGGCTGCACATAGAACTGAAGGCTTAGCGTCGGTGTGAAACTAATGTTCGCGCGCGTCGTGAAGTCGAGCGTTTGACTCGTCAGTTCCCCATAGACGTAGTGGTTCTTGATGTGACCATTGACGTTCTCCTCAACTAACTCGATCCACTGGGCATCGAAAATACGGTAACGATACATCGGTCCAATACTTAACTCAATGTTCGATACAGGGCGAATGTTCAGGCGGAGGCTTACTTCTTTCTCAGAACTTTTGTTATCATCGTCCCACGCGAAGATTGGATTCAGTTCAAGTTGAACCATTTTACGACTATCGGTCCTAAGTTGGTTAAAAATCCACCACCCCGCAGGATTTTTAATCAGTGTTCCACCGCGTCGGACATCTTCGTCGTTAAACGACTCCAAATTCCGACCGACCCACAGATCATACTCCCAATAGTTTTTCAGTTTACCGTACGTCCATATCTCAGAGTAGCGACCGATGCTAACGCTGTCATAATTCCATTCTCGCCACCCATAGAACCCAAGCGTAACTTCTCGAAAAATGCTAAACGGCTGCTCTTTCTTAAACATGAGGTCATAAAACCATCTCATCATATCGCCGCGCCGAACGTAACCTATATCATTTATTTCAAAGTCTGGGGAAAGAACATCAAAACTGGTATCAAGCCGCCACCATCCACCCTGTTTTTCAAATTCAATATTTGCGAGATAACCCGACTTACGTGCCGCCAATTCTCCCACTTGGCTTGCTGCGAGCATCCCGCTTATCTGGTACCGCTCTTTCGCAAGCTTCAAGTCCCAGTCAAGTCCACTGACATACGCGGCGTTGGAAGCCTGCCGGTTTACGGCTGTTGTCACCAACCCGATGTATGAATTACCTTTTAAAACATCCTGCTTGACTCTACCGACAAAATAATTTGTCAATGGCTCCACAAGGTGATCACGATTCTTACCGTTCTTCTTAATCTGCACATATTCTGGCGCAGTGACAGCTTCCATGATGCCAAAGGAGGTGTTGCTGTTGGTCCTCCCGATGATTTTGGCAGCACCCAGAATCGTCGTCGCTTCTGGACGACTCAGTTCCGTTGCACCCTCTGGGATCTCAAAATGCCCCGGCTGCCGTCCAATCCGCCGTGAATAAAAGAATTGTTTCTCCCATGCGCCGAAGTTAAAATTGGATGCGCCCTTGACAAAAAAGGGTCTACGCTCCTCGAAAAACTCTTCATAAGCAGAAAGATTTAAAGTCGCAGGATCGGCTTCTACCTGTCCAAAATCAGGGTTGATTGTGGCGTTGAGCGTGATGCCAGAAGTAATACCGTATTGAATATCACCCCCAACACTCCCCCACAAATCAGCCTCGCTATTCAAGGTTGTTCTGCCCATAGTGTATGGTATTAATTCCAGATGACGAGACGGATGGATATTCTCAATTCCTACCAGGTCCCCGAAATGTGAAATCCAGCCCGGTGTGCCTTTCTTAATCAGTCGCCAATGGGAACGCTCTTTTCTGCGACTAATCTCTCGTTCTACCTGCAGTCCCCAAATATATTTATCTTTCGGTGAGAAGCGGAACATATAAAATGGTATTTTACACTCTACTGCCCACCCATTCTCGTGGATACGGGTTTTTGCCTCCCACACGCCGTCCCATGCATTGTTCCAACCGTCCGGACCACCGCCTCCAACAATGCCATCTATTACAGAACCGGACGGATAGATAGTAAACGAGAAACCACGTTGCCGGTTGTAGTGCGGATCAAGAATAATTTGGACTTTATCGGATTCAACGAAATCGTCGCGCCTGACGAGCCGTGATACAATTTTATCAGGCTCATTGTCATAGCACATAATCCCAAAATAGACCGCCTCATCATCGTAAACGACTTGAAATGTAGTGCGTTGGGAAGCAGGTTGTCCTTCATCTGGATCGCGTTGGCGAAAGCCTTCATGAAGAGGCGCGGCCCGCCAGATGTCATCATCTAAAACGCCGTCTAATTGCGGGGGTGTCCCTTTAATACGGACAGCCGTCGCAATTCTGTGAGCGGATTCTGTTTCTGTCTCAGCCCGCACCGTGCTTGGGAATTGTAAGGCACAAAATATCAAAAACAACACCCAAACACACCAAAAGTCCGATACAATTTTCAATGATTATCTCCTCTATTCTCTTAAGTAATTGCGCAACGAATTTCTAACGAGTCACCACTCGCACCAAATGCAGCTTTGGTAGGTTAAGGCGTTTTCGCCTGAAAAATTTCCGTAGTTTCGAGTAAACGCTTTAATTTTGCGTGGCTATACTTTGTGTCCTTCCTATCATTTTGTGTTATATCTCCAAAAAACTCCAGCATCAATATAATGATAGCTCGATATCTTATGACAACTTCGGCGTAGTCCCTGTCTAACATCATGAAGCCATCAGCACAGATTTCGCTGATATTTTCCAGTAACGGAATAAAAAATCCTGGATATCGCTCGTCACCCTTCAGACCATATTTTTCTATGATTTTCTTTTTTTTTTGTCTTTGCAAGGCCCCGATAATTTGATAAAAGATGTTCTCCAAAACACGACAGAAATTCTCCATAGTCATAGTACGAGTTTTTTCTGAAAAACACCCGTTCCATTTCCGTCAAATCAAAACGCCTGTCAAGCACCAATCCAAAATCTGTTAAGTAGGGTTTATTTC
>VXZL01000548.1 GCA_009845505.1 Candidatus Poribacteria bacterium
CAATTTCTTCATGGCTCAGTAAACGCTTAACATGTCCATTTTTCAGGAGCCTGATGTAAAGCCCTTTGTCTGGACGAATATCATGATACTGCAAATCAAGCATCTGGAGATGTGAATCGTCCCATTGGTATCCGTGCCGTCTGCGGTAGGCATCCAGCAATTTCTTTTTGATAATCCAATCGAGATACTGACCTAATCGCCTTGGATCGATTTCCAAGTTATCGAGCACATATTTCCATTTTTCAAGGACATCCTCAACTACGGGTGTCCGTTCTTCAGGTGTTAGATGCTGTTGTGCCAGTTCAAGATATGCGCGTTGGATCTCTATGGGGGTTCGTAACTTTCCATCTTCGAGTTCTATTTGATTCTTGCAGGAAAGATCTCGCGAGATATGTTTTATAGCTGCAACAGGGTCTTTCAAACTAAAGCGGTCTTCAACAACACCTTTCTCAATAAGTTGAAGTACGATAGCGGTAATACCTACCTTGAGATAGATGCTGAATTCAGACATGTTCGAGTCGCCGACGATAACGTGTAAGCGTCGATAGAGTTTATCATCAGCATGTGGTTCATCGCGTGTGTTAATCAGGGGTCGATTCACCATCGTGCTCAAGCCGACCTCTTGCTCAAAAAAATCAGCGCGTTGGGAGATCTGATAATCCGCGGGTTCAGTTGTATTTTCTGCGCCAACTTTCCCGCTCCCCGTAATTATAATGCGAGTGACCAGGAACGGGATAAGCCCATCAACGATGGTTTCAAAAGGGACTGTTCGGGACATCAGGTAGTTTTCATGTGCCCCGTAGCTATGCCCCTTGTAATCCGTATTATTTTTATAGATGATAACTTCTTGGTTGTCAAGCAGAAGACGTTCAGCTGCGAGTCTACTGACCTCCAATATTAATTCGCCTGCTTTCTCGTATAGGAGCAGATCGCGTGGATTGGTGCATTCCGGCGTGCAATATTCAGGATGGGCGTGATCTACATAATAGCGTCCACCGTTTACCAAAATGTCGTTGACAGCACTACTCGTATCCGCCTCGGTGATTGGTGTTTCGACTTCCGCCTGAAACCCGCGTGCGTCCATCAAGGGACTTTCTTGTTCATAATCCCAAGTGACAGCAGTCGTTGCGCTCGGCAGATCGCCTCTGCAGCTTTTATATGCGTTGACGACCAAAGTCGAAGCAGCGACTGGATCTTGTTCGCGCGCATTTTTGACTGAGATGCCGTACTCAGTCTCTGTTCCCATTATTATAGGTATTTCCATTTTTTTCTTGGCTATTGGCTATCCGCCAGCTGACAGCCATCAGAGAAAAGTGCCGCCGCGGGTTACACGGACATTTTGTTTCTTCTCTTGTGTCGGTTCATTAATTAATGCACGAATGTTGACGATCTTTTCGCCTTTACGCCCAGAAATTTTTGCCCAATCATCAGGATTGGTGGTATTAGGTAAGTCTTCGTTTTCTTGGTATTCTTCGCGGATAGCTGCCTTGAGGTCATCAAGACACATCCCTTTCTCCGACCCATCGGAACCAATAAACCGTTTGATAGCCGCCTTTTTCGCGCGTGAAACGATATTCTCAATCATGGCACCGCTGACGAAATCCTTAAAAAAGAGGGTTTCGCGTTCTCCACGTGCGTAAGTTACTTCGATGAACCGGTTCTCATCGGTCATTGCGTACATCGTATTTGCGGCTTCATTGATAAAATGTTTCGAGATAGCCTCCGTGTCTCCATTAAACTGTTGACACGTCTCCTCAGCAAAGGGGAGGTTGGGGGTCAGGTATATAGCGAAGATATCTTTAGCACCTTCCATATTGGGTCGGTCAATTTTAATTTTAATATCGAGTCTACCGGGTCGTAAAACTGCGGGATCCAGTAGATCCTGACGGTTGCTTGCGCCAATAACAATCACATCTCTTAGGTTCTCAACACCATCAATTTCAGCAAGAAATTGCGGTACAAGCGTTGACTCCATATCTGATGAGATGCCCATGCCTCTGGATCGGAAGAGCGAATCCATTTCATCGAAGAAAATAATAACCGGAAACCCTTCCCTCGACTTATCACGCGCCTTTTGGAAGATTTCTCGGATTTTCCGTTCGGTTTCGCCGACGTACTTATTCAGGAGTTCGGGTCCCTTGATATTAATGAAATAGCCGCGGACTTCCGCCCTGCCCGTCTGCTTTCGGACGCGTTCAGCGATACCACTGGCAACCGCGCGGGCTATCAAGGTTTTACCACATCCCGGCGGTCCATAGAGAAGGACCCCCTTGGGTGGCGAAAGATTAAATTCTTCGTACTCCTTAGGATAAAGGTATGGCATCTCTATCGCATCGCGAATCGCCTCTATCTGTGTATCAAGTCCACCGATGTCGGCGTAACCGATATCCGGTACCTCTTCGAGGAGAAGGTCCTCAACTTCGCGTTTGGGAAGTTTTTCCATGAGCATGCTCGTTGTATGGTTGAGGAGGACATTATCTCCGGTTTTCAAAGACTCATCTTTAAGAGAGGCAGCGACTCTAACGACGCGCTCTTCATCGGTGCGAAGGCTGATGATAGCAAGTTCATCCGCAACTCGCTCCTTAATCTTGACGACCTCTCCGTGTCTTTCAGGAGGTTTGATACCGACAACATTCATTCCACTATTGACAATGACTTCCTGCCCAACAGAGAGGTCTTCAGCCTTGAGTCCCGGATCAAGATTGACGCGCCACTTTCTGCCGCTGACATCAATATCGATGCTTCCGTCTTCGTTTCCGCCGAGGAAAACTCCATAATTATTGGGTGGCGCGCTGAGTTGTTCAACTTTCTCCTTAAGGATCTGAAGTTTCTCTTTCGCTTCTTGGAGAGTCCCCGTCAACTTCTTGTTCCGACGGTGTGCTGTCATCAACTCACGCTGCATCTCATAGAGCCGACTTTCAAGGTCTTTGATATAGATTGCGCGCTGCTGCTGCCGCATGCCTTCGAGTTCACCTTGAAGCATATCAATCGTCCCTTGGAGTGTACGGATCTGTTGCTGATACCAGACGACATCAAATGTTTCTTGTTCCTCAAAGGAATCTTTGGCATTTCCTCTTTTGATAGCCATACGTGAAGTTCTCACTTTCCAAAACGATTTTTCGACCTCATTGGTAACAACAAGGGTCGGGTGCACGAATAACCCGCCTTGATTAGGCTTCAGGTTTCAACCCAACATCTTTATTTATTTAGAGTATAGCACATCGAAAAAAATTGT
>VXZL01000476.1 GCA_009845505.1 Candidatus Poribacteria bacterium
ACCTATTTCAAAATATTGATGGTTGTGATGAATTTTTTTGTAACTTTTTTGTTCATTTTTCCCACTTAAGTTAATAGTGGGAGGAAACAAGGTTTCGTTTTTTTTGCGTTTACGAATGAAGTGATGTAATCGGAGAAATGGGAGCATTTTCTTATCACTTTCCATGCATCAGACAGACGTATTTGTAGTGTAAACTGTTAGTTCGTGGAGTTTGAGACATGCTATTGGACATTTGGTCGTATTTGGAAGGGGTCCACTCATTCTTTACTATCCTAAGAACCACTCATTCTTTACTATCCTAAGAAGGGGTGATCGCCTGATGCTGACCAATTATACCGATTATCAAGAGTACAGTGATGCCAAACTCGTGCAATGTTGCCAGGGAGGCGACGGAGAAGCAAAAAACGCGCTCTGTGAGCGATATTGGGGTGTCCTGCATAAATTTTTCAAACAGAAAATAGGCAAGAATAATGCGGAGGCAAAAGATCTTGTCCAAGAAACGCTCATCGAAGCCTTGGGAAGCCTAAAAACGCTTTCGACGCCGAGCAGTTTTCGATGGTGGCTACGCACAATTGCAAAACAGGTCTTGGGACGATGGATAGCGGAGAAGCAGAAGCGAAGGGAGCAGGTAGCTTTGGATGCTGTCCCAGATATTCCATCAGAACGCGATCTGGATCCAGAAGATGCACCAGGACAAACGACTCTCAGAGAACCATTTGCTGCATCCGGGACATGTCAACCTGAACATGGCGTGCTTGACGACGAGCTCGGAGCCCTCCGCCGGTGTTTTGAAGGGACGCTTCAACCCAAGGAGTTAAGGTTGTTCCGATCAAGGCATCACAAGCGTATGAAATTCAGGGAGATTGCGGACGAACTGAATATGAAAGAAGGGACGGCTAAGGTTCAGTATTATCGGTTGGTGCGGAAGTTTAGAGAGTGGTTAGAAAGGCATTATCCCGAATATTTATTTTTAGTTAAGCAGAAGAGGAGGTGAATAGTTGGATAGATAGTTATTGGAAACTATTTTCGTTTTTTGGGTATAATGTGACGAAATAGTTTTTGTAATGGCAGGCTCCGATATTTTTTCTGAGGTGCGCCGCCGGTGGAGCGAACACCGATCGGCGCGGCACTGCCATTAAGTGCGTAATGACAGTGCTAATCTAATTGTAGCATAGAATGGGTTCATTTTGTGAGACTTTTAGGTTAGCATCTTATGCAACAGAGGATTGTTTAGGATGTGACACGAGTTACGACTTGCTTTTCCGAAACAATCCGGAGAAAATAAAGGAGAGCACGAATGAAAACGTCATTGTGTCAGATGATCACCATTGTTTGCATCCTCGCAGTAGGATTTTTGATGGTTACGCCTTTTGTTCCAGAGGCGGCGGCACATTCGTATACCGTTTCATACTATGAGGTGTCCCAAGATATTTGTCAGTATGGCACCATCCACGGGAGCCAGACAATATTTCTTTATTCCAGCACTGTCACCCACGGCGGGGAACACGGTCCGGCAAAGCACAGCCATAGGGGTCCCACGTCGATATATACTTTCACAGTCGCCTATGGCGGTTGTCCAACACCTTCTTATTGTTCCCGACGATAACACGTTCAACGCTCCGAGTGCCGCGGCACCCGGGACGACAAAAGGAGGAAAAACCGGTGAAAATAAAGTACATCACATTCCTTTTCGCACTCGTTGTCACTTTGATGTTTGTTCAGAGCGGTGATTCGACCCCATACCAAATTGAAAAGACGGTTTACGAAATCACCCCTTGTTACACAGACGCTTTTTTCTGTGGTGATACAACCTATACTTCGGTTTCCACTCGTACCGTGAGTTCTCACAATCACACAGGGTCGCACCCCAGTACCGTCAAGCGGACGGTCACAAGGTATCTTCCCGCGGAAAGTGTCATAAGTTGTAGTGAATGTGGCGGATACCTTTGACACCCAGAGAACGAGTGTCATAAGGCACTTACTAAACTAAAAGGAGTTTCAAAATGAAGTGGATAACATCCCTTTTTGTATTTACCGTTTCTTTAGTCTTTATCAATATTGCCACATCTACCCCGTACACGATTGAGAAGGACATTTACGTACACACCACCTGTCGTACCCCCCAAGGGAGGGAATACAGAGAGTGTGGCCATTACACCGATAATTGGCAGGAAACACAGACTGTTAAAAGTCACAATCATACAGGGTCGCATCCCAGTACCGTCAAGCGGACGGTCACAAGGTATAGGATTGAAACTGTGGATTCTTCTTGTAGTAATTGTGGTAACAGTAATCCTTTTTAGGACAGTTGGGTTGATGGCAAGAACACAACTGCCATCAACCCTTGTTTCGGAGGTAAAAATGCGAAATTACATTATTATTTTTCTGATTTTCTTTATTCTTATCAGCGGCTGGATTGTCTTTATAGAGATTGACAAAAGGAATTTCATTGAAAGTCTTCCACAACCGCCTCCTCAAGTCAAACTATCCGCGACGATGGTCACCACGTCACCTACACCTAATGCGGAGGAGTCCATACCATTAGCGGAGGAATCCATACCATTAGCGGAGGAGTCCACAACGACAGAACAAACGACAGACATAACCGATTTTACACAACCCAGCACAGCGAAGGAAGATGATTTTGACTGGCGAGAAGACGATACCCACACACATGTTCGAAAAAAAGCCGACCCGTGGCAACAAGAGAATGAGCAACAAGAGAATGAGTCTCAATCAAATCTCAGAGACTTAACCCCTCAAGAGTACTATCGTGATGTATGGCTTTACAAACGCTATAACAAACTTCTCGAAAGGCATGGAGATATCCCTGAGGTGCATAAGTGGTTTGAGATTACACGGAAAAACGTAATGGGAAACCCGCTCACAATGGATGAAGTAATAGAGCATTACTCCCTTGAGGTGAAATTTAACGTCGTAAATCCGCGAGTTCGGGCCAATTTACTCAATTTAGTTGAAGAGCTAAAGACAATAAGAGCCGAAGGGGGTACTTTCGAGCACGAGGTACAGTTTAGCGAGTGAGTAAAACGGATTCGTTTTACCCAACACTGCTACGTGGCTCAAATAGAAAACACCTGTATTGCTCGATGTGGATGCTGCGTCACTCGCGTACTAATAACGTGAGTTAGAAAATAAAAGCTCGAATGTCGCAGAAAGGTTGAGCTTTCAACGGATAAGGTAGATCCTTGTTGCGAAATTTTAAGTATGCGTC
>VXZL01000327.1 GCA_009845505.1 Candidatus Poribacteria bacterium
GTATGAATGCCGTATGGCATTCCCCGGGTTTTCGGTTAATTCTAACTATCTCTGGGTCATAAAGAATACTAAAAATCCTAATCCAAACACTTTTTATTCCCCTTCAGCAGTCAGCGGTTGGCTTGTGGCAGTTATCTAATCTACCATTCCACCAAGCATCTTTCTACTGACTGCTGATAGCCGACTGCTAAAGAATCCCTTGCCGTTTTGCAAGATAGGAAGCGAGTGCGAAATCAATCGGTGTCGCTGTGGTTATCAGGTTATAATCAATATCGGCCTGTCGTAGTGCAAGCCTGTAGGTATCAAGAAATGCGTTGAAATTATTCAGATAACTCTCCTGAATCGCTTGTGGTGTCGTGATAATCTCATTGTCATTTTCCGAGTCAATAAAACGGATAAGAGCTTCGGAACTTCGTCCTGTCTCAAAGTTAGTGAAATCAATTTCCTGCTGTGCGAGGACGTGAAAAACAATTACTTCATGCCCTTCATATCGGAGATGCTCCAAACCAGAGATAACCTCTTCCTGATTTTCATCATAAAGGTCCGAGATAAAAAGCACTAAACCGCGCTTCGTCAAGCGTTCTGCGACTTGATGCAGCGGCATTCCCATTCGGGTGGCTTTTGCGGTTTGCAAGGTTTCCAATGTGAGCAAGATAGAATGCAGGTGTGACGTGCTACTCCTTGCGGGGAAATACTGATGCAGCGTGTCATCAAAATAAGCGAACCCAATAGCGTCCCGCTGCTTTGCCATAAAGTAGGCAAGTGACCCGATCAGGTAGCTGGAATATTGGAGTTTTGTCAAGGTCTGTCCAAGTGTTCCCTGATCCGTAGCATCGGTTTCGGGCACATCATCTATCGGGTGTGCCATAGACTCGCTGGTATCCAAAAGTAAGTAGCAATTGAGATTGGTTTCCTCCTCAAACTGCTTGATATAGTATCTATCAGTCCGAGCATAGGCTTTCCAATCTATATGTTTGGTATCATCGCCGGGCATATACTGTCTATACTGGGCAAATTCGACACTAAATCCATGATACGGACTTTTATGGAGACCTGAAATAAAACCTTCAACGACGAATTTAGCAATCAATTCAAGATTTCCGATTCGGGCAAGAATTGATGGGTTTAGGAATCTGCGTCCCTCTGACTGGCTTTGCATCTATAATTACGCCTTTTATGTCGCTCTAAACTACATCCTATTTCTTTTTCAAGATGAGTAGCGTCAGGTCGTCAAACTGATCGGCTTCGCCCTGAAATTTCATTACGGCGTCGTGAAGGTGTTCCCGCATAGCCTCAGCACTGGCATCTCTGCATTCCTTAGATGCTTCAACGAGTCGATCTTCATCATAATACTCATCATCAACGTTAACAGTCTCCGTGACACCATCGGTATAATACACAACAACATCACCACTAACAAGTTGCGTATGTTCAGCCTCATATTCAGCGATACTTGAGACCATATCATTAGGGAACATTCCGAGTGGGATGCCGCCGACATCTTCACCGAGCCACTTACAGGTTCCATCTTTTTTCACGAGGAGCGGCGGATTATGTCCTGCATTGAGAGTTGTCAACACATCTGTTTCGGGGTTAAGGTGGCTATAGAAGAAAGTTGCATATTTCTCCTCAGTGCCGCTGGCATAAAGCAGCGAATTGAGTATCATCGCCATCTCG
This sequence comes from Candidatus Poribacteria bacterium, assembly GCA_009845505.1. GTDB lineage: Bacteria > Poribacteria > WGA-4E > WGA-4E > WGA-3G > WGA-3G. Next base: position 1,678 of record VXZL01000327.1, read on the forward strand.
GTGAGTTCAGCATACACGATTGATGGACATACCCCGTTTCCAGCGTCTTCGGCTGTCGGGGTATCGACACGAGATAATTCAGAAATAAGCCCAGCGCGCAAGGTCGCCATGAGTAGCGCAGCTTGCATCCCTTTTCCAGAGACATCCGCAATTGCAAGTCCCCAATGCCCAGTAGGTAAAGCAATACAATCATAGTAGTCGCCGCCGACGGGACCCCGGGGTTCATAATGCCCTGCGACTTCATAGCCAGTAATATCAGGCAAATTCTCTGGAATGAGGTTTTCTTGTATCTTACGTGCCTCTTCCATTTCTGCTTGCAATTGGCGTGCCTCAAGTGCTTCTTGATGGAGGTGTGCGTTCTCCATCGCCACGCCTGCCTGTTTGGCAAAAGAATCGAGTAAGACTACATCCTCATCGGTAAAAGGAGTGATTCTACCACCACGTTCTTCCTTGTCCCCGACGACAAGAACACCTAAAACATCACCATCGCGTCCAGAGATAGGAACCGCCATCAAATTCTTGCCCCCGAAAAGCGTATCGGACTCCGGCAAACAGTGTCCGGGCAATCCATCCTTGACGACAGACCTCAGCATGTCCACCGATGTTGCTTCTTCGGACACAGGTGCTTCCTCTCCACAAGAGATAACAAGTTCATTACCGTTCTGCTGTGCCGTGGAGTTTTCAACCAATGTCTCAGGAAAGGCATAGCTCAGTTCAAGTTCCTGTTGCTCTGGGCGCGTGAGCATGAGTGCCCCGGCATTCGCATCCAAAAACGAAACGGCTTGTAACACGACCTGTTCTGCAGCATCTTCAGGCTGTAAGAGCTGACAAATTTGTGGGGCACTCTCAGCGAGCATGAAGAGACGAAACTTTTCGCTCTGGATACCTTCTACCATTCGCGAATAAGCGATAGCGATTGAAATTTGGTGGGCGAGGGTTGTCAACAATTCCTGTTCCCATGTGACTAACGTCTCCCGCCCCAAAAATCGTCCTAAACCAATCATACCCAAGAATTCATCTTGAATCTTTAGCGGAACCCAGAGTCTGATATCAACAGTTTCGACGAGTTCAGCACTCTGGACAAAGAACTCCTCAAGACCGACTGGCGGTGTACGACTCTCGATGAATGGATGTTGCAGTAAACTCGCAACTTCCTCTGCTGTAATAGGAATTGAGGGAAACACCTGTTCGGGTGTCGATGCCACCACATCAAGATTTTCTGCGGTAGGATGGTAACGCAGGATCACACCCCGTGTGACTTGCAAGGTCCCAAGGGTGATGCGAAGATAGGTTTTGCTTGAATGATTAAAGTTACCGTAGCCGGAAATGAGCGTTTGTCCCAAATGCTCTAACTCGGACAGACTAAATATGAGCCTTTCCATAGTCTGTTCTGCGGTGTTTTGTGTGCCTTGGGTTTGCTGCAAATCGCGATCTAAAATAGGCTCGCTTAAATCTTTCATAGTGTTGCATCCAGATATTGGTCATTCAACGATTAAACCTGGACCGTTTTTCCGTTGTCAAAAACGGATATATGGTCCACACCGTATGAC
>VXZL01000312.1:0-1152 GCA_009845505.1 Candidatus Poribacteria bacterium
GCTTGAATACAACCAAATGCGGCATCTTGCAGAAATTGAAGGAAATATCAAAAGACAATATGGCATTGACATCGAGTGCATAGTTAATGAAAAATTTTATGCCTGCTTAGAGGAACTAAGACTTTATGCAGCAACCCAAACTGTTGCACTCCAATGTCCGTTGATGCGTCTAATGCAGATAAAAGAACTTTTGGGCGAACATGTATCACATCATCATGGAAAGCAACCAGCAATAGATATCCAAACCGAGAAGAAAGCTGAAGTTGGATATAGCGAATTTTGGGCTACGATTCGCACTGGGGACAATTTATTTGCGGGTAAACCCGTCCCTATCCGAGACGAAGGTTGGATACCCAAGAATATCCGCACGATTGGAGTGAACCTCCATCTTAACAACCACGACTGCTATGTCTTATTGATCTTCAAAGGATCAAATCCGAAGGAACGTAGAGACAAGGTCATGACGTTATTTCCAAAACCAGATTACTCGTGGGAGTATAAGAACTCACCTAAAGAGACAAAGGTTAAATTCCCTGTTCTTGACAAAGGCAAAAACGATCGAGACGATTGGAACGAAATCCGAGAGAAATTAGTCACTATGGGCACCGACATCTATAATAAGATTAATGAATCCGGGCTGTAGTCTACAACTACGCGAGGAACTGATTATGAAAGCACACGAATTTACACTTATCTTAACAACTGACCCCAATGAAGAAGAAGCCGACAGGCTTTACAGCATCTTTGATGATGGAACGATTACCACTCTTGAAGGGATTCCTCAAATTCATTTTCATCGTGAGGCATTTTCGTTGGAATCCGCGATTGGTTCCGCGTTACTGGATATCCAAAAAGCAGGTTTTGGTGCTGTTCGTGTACACATCGAACCAACTGTTATCCTTAAAACGACGGGAAATATAGATTTGCGGGAACGAGGTATTGATGAAGCGCAAGCAGCAGAAATGCGGGCACGCCTCGCCTCCTTTGCTGAAGATTGGGAAAGTCCTGAGATGAGTGTCTATGACAACTATGATGAGGAAAAAGCCAAATTACAAACGCGGTGATATTATTTTATCACGTTTTCCGGATTCTAATTTGCGCACAGCCACACTACGGCCCGGATTAATCGTTCAAGCAGACAATCTTCAAACT
>VXZL01000312.1:1162-3221 GCA_009845505.1 Candidatus Poribacteria bacterium
AACTGGTTTATCCCAACTGATTGTCGCAATGATTACCAGTAACATGTCCCGCGCAAATCATCCAAGCCGTGTCACCATTTTAGTTTCTACACCGGAGGGACAACAATCTGGATTAATCATGAATTCGGTAGTGATGACCGATAACCTCTCTACAATTGTTGAATCAACCATTGAGCGTGTTATCGGTTCGATTCCAACGGAGAAAATTGACGCAGCTTTACGCCATACATTGAATCTATAACTGCTGATGGAAACCATTCTCAATTGCTACTACAAAACAACGAAAATACATGAATTTACGATCCCTTTAAAAACCGATCCAAATGAATTTTGCGGGAGCATATTTCAAAAACGAATCTGTACTCATAAAAATCATCCTAATCTGTATCCTCATCGCTTCCGGTGCTTTAGTCCTAAGACACGTCGGACACAGCGGGATCACCTATTGGGACGAAGGGTTTCACGCCGTCGTCGCTCGGAATTTGACGAAACATCCACTCAAATTCACGCTCTACGATCAACCGTGGCTCCCTTACAACTACAAAGGGTGGGGTGAGAATCATATCTGGCTTCATAAACCCCCTGTCGCGATGTGGACAATCTGGGTCTCGCACCTCGTTTTTGGTATCAACACATTCGCGCTTCGGCTGCCTTCGGCAATTAGCCTCGTTGTGACGACGTGGCTGACATTTCGAATCGCCGCAGACCTTTTTGACAAACGAACTGGACTTATCGCTGCATTTCTGAATGCATTCAACCCGTTTCTCTTTGAATCTGTTCACGGCTATCGTTATTCAGATCATATTGACATCGCCTTGCTACTTTGGGTACAGGTCTCATGTTGGTTCCTACTCCGAGCCATTCGCACTGGAAAACGGAGGAATTATATTTTATCAGGCGTTACGATGGGGATCGCCTATCTATCTAAAAGTTATCTGGCACTCATCACTTTCGGCATCGCCCTTGTCGTCTGGTGTGTCGCGCGAGGGAAACAGATTTATCGTCAGAAACACCCATCGGATACCACTATACAAAGCGAGAAGACCGAAGCAAAGATTCGCCTCAGGGACATCGGTGTCCAACTTTTGGCAGCAATCGCGACAGTCGCCCCTTGGGTTATCTATTGCTTAATCTACTATCGCAAAGAGTTCTTATGGGAACACAAACGCGTTCTTGACCATCTGAACACCGATGTAGAAAGTTGGGGGGCAAGCTGGGATCGACCCTTGTTTGACTATATGCCACTGTTCTATCCGCTATTTTACGCAGCACTCGTCGCTGCGGTTCTGTGTCTATTAGTGGTACTGTTCAGACACTGGAACTTAGCCGAACTGTTCGTTTTAGCATGGGGTATCGGGGTCATCGTTCCGCACACACTCGCAGAGACGAAAACACCGTCGGCAACCATGATTGCCGTACCACCGTTGTTGATTTGTTTGGCAGCCGTTATCAGTCGAGCATGGCAACGAAAGGATTGGATTTATACCGCTATCTGGACGGCAGGGATGTTTGCAATTACGATCATCTCTGGCGGACGAACTTTGGTCAAGGGGCGAGACCAATTCGATGGACTGAAAAAAATCGCTCCCTTTATTGAGACAAATTTCTGGATTGTTGAGCAGCTGATTGGATTTGGCGTGCTATTGGCAATTTTCGCGGGTGTGTATATGTTAATCCGAGCGCACAATTTACAAAGGTGGATATGGCTTGGGCTTCGCACAATGGCTCTGATAATCGCACTGTTCTACGCAGGGCATTACGTGTATGCCGCATACAAGGTCACAGAACGGAATTATAAGGTGCCTTTATACGAAACAAGCGGTCAACGCCTTCAAGGCGAGATACCCAAAAATGCCTGCTTCTTTCTTGACGATGAACGCGTCGGGGCACATTTCGATTTGATGTATTACGCTGATCGATCAACGTATCAGATTTATAACAAACACATGAAAGAGCCCCGCGATTTCGAGAAGCAAGCTGAAATAGCACGTGAAGCAGGCGCGATTCCATATCTCTTTTCTGTCAAAGACACAGATTATAATTATCCGCTGTTCACTGA
>VXZL01000283.1 GCA_009845505.1 Candidatus Poribacteria bacterium
GTTTCACGAAGACGTGGGCACCATATATCAGAAAGATCAGCTTCTTTACCACGGTCTTCCTGATGTGTCCGCAAATGAATCATATCCCTTGTCGTATCAATAAGAAGGCAAGCAACTTTGTAAGGTTCCTTTTCAGCAAGTCGACGAACGCCTTTGGACATTATATTTGCGTATTCCGAGTGACTATATTTATGAACAGGATAAAGTGATGTTCCTATTGCTGCGCGCCAATCGTTTACGCTTTCCTGTCGTTGTTTGCGTTTTTCCTCCGACTGGGGGTCAGGTGCAAACTTAATCAGTATTTTTGCGAGTTCCAATGCTGTTGATGTCTGATTCTCCTTTGCCCAATACTCTAATAGATTAGCGTATCTATACGTCCGGAATTGATGATCTACACCAGCATACTCATGGATTTTGTCTTTAAGTTTCACGGAGTATTCTATAGGAAGTTGCAATGCTATATCTAAAATACCGTCATAGACAACAGCGTTATCGGTTTCAGGAAGGTCTATCAATAACTTGACAACTTCATCAGGCATCTCATTACACACGTTGTTGAGATATTGAATCTCGGGCCAGTAAGGGAATTGAACCGTGCCATCATCGAACCGCTGGGCTTTTGGAGGGTATTTAAAGCATCCGCGCTCCGCAAGAGGTTTAAGCCACAATGGGTTTTCCAAGCGAGAAAAAAAATACTTACGGTGATGTTCCTTCTTAAACGAGCCGAGGGCTTTATCAATCAATTCACTCGTTGGCTTCTTCCAGGATTTCATGGATACTCCTTAACTGTTCAAGTTCACTGCCCGCAGCGGCATATAAAAGGTTATCAAGGTTTTGAAAATGCTTTTCCACTTCATCGTAAGTCTCTATAGAAAACGCATCTTCACGTAAATGGGCATGTCCGCGAAACCACTTTATTGCCTGTTTCCATTCTTGAGATAAATTCTCGGGGATGCTTTCTTTATCAGCATAATTCAGAAAAGTCGTAAAGAAAGAACTGTCCTTTTCCTCAGCCCTCAGTCTGCCTTTTTTGTGTTCATTGACCAGTTTTTTTACCTTTTCACAGATATAATGAGGGATTATATGTTCTTTTGGCACGTCATCTGCTGGATGAAATTCATCTCCTCCCCATTTATTCTCCCATTCGTCTTGGAAATCATTTACAAGATCCACATATTGGGTCCTATCCGCTGTGACGCTATTAACAGAGTCAGCAAGAAGGTTCATTATATCTCTTCCAGCGTGTGAGACAAATGTAATGTATCCTGAAGATTTGTTGTTTAGCTGTTCTATTGCACCTTTATATGCTTCGGCATACACAGGCAACTCAAGATCGTCGTTTATCCAGTCAAAGACCGTTCGTTGTCTTTCCGTGAGCATTCCGTTAGGATAGTCCTCCTCGTTCTAACCTCTCACTGCATACTTTCGGTTCGCTCTCTGGTAAGGTATCAAGTAGACCGATTCTCCGCCAAATCTTCATATACAATCCGGGCGATTTCGGGTCCAATCTTCTGGAGTTCTTCTTCCCACCCCGCCTCTTGGATAGGGACAGTGGCAACGAATGCACCTTTGTGTAGATCAATGGGGAAACCGTTTTCTTGTTCAACCCCGTTGCGGGCGTACCGAACCCGCGCCATAAAGAGCGGTCCGTACTCTCCATCATAGTGGAGTTCCACCCGTAGCAATTCAATAGAATCAGGTCCTGGCACCCGTCCAGCCAGGTCAAGCGTCTTAATCCTAAGGTCCATCTTATTAACGTTGTCAACAATATGTTTCATGAGAGTATCTCCTTTTCATTCTGAAAGCGATGGCTCTGGATAAACATCAAAACTGTTCTTTACACAAGTTGTGGGAATAATTCCGTGTGCAAGGATTTCGGCATCCCGTAATGCGCGGACAAGTGTCTCCAATTCAATTGTTAAGTTCGGCGGGCGTGGAGTGCCTTCGCTTGAAGGCGGTTGCTTCGCGTATTGTGCCAAAAAATGCCCCATACGTCCGGGATCAACAACGCCTAATAAGAAATCGGGCAACCCATCGTGCTGATAGGGTGGCCCCAAACTTATAGGCGACGGTAACATCTGTGCCACCTCTTTGACTGGGTCTAAGAGGCGTAATTCGGACGGCAGCGGTTCCTGAATCTCAATTTCATGGACGTAGGCAGGATCCTCTGGGGTAGGGACCCTCTCGCTGCTTAACATTGCGTAATGCCAAGCCACCGCGTAAGAGCGCGTAAGGGAAATAAAAGGACTATTCACAGTGCTTCTGGCAATATGAAGCATCTGTCGAGTTGTAGTAGGAGTCATTTCGGGATCCCTGGCAACAAAACCCTGTTCCATTGGATCACTGAGATACCAATAAGTATTAATACCTGCCCCGCGATAAAATATCGCCATAAGTCCCTCTTTTATCCTTTCTCCTTTTCCCAGATATAGATACGCATTAAGTTTACCGCCTATTGAACGCAAAAGTCAAGTGAAAACTTAACCGAGCATGAAGTTATTCCAATTGGGGAATTCACTATCTTTCAGAATGTTAGCCTTAAACATCATAGGTCCCTGAAGTGCTCTGAATTATATCTGCAACTTCTTGGGCGATTTCCACAATTGTAGAGTTTGATGTATTACGAGCAATGTTGTCTGCCAGAGATGGACTATGAGAAATAATTTGTACTGCCATCGGAAAAGGGCCACCGCCTAAACCAAGATTGTGCAATAATAACAATCTAAATGAAAGGAGTATCCAATGGCCAAACGAAATAGGGCCAGACGAGTGAGACTTCGCCGCGTTCTCGTAGGAATTTGGCTTCGATGTTCAAGCCAATCTTGTTGCGGAACCGAGTGTAGGCGTTGGCAAGGAAGTTTTTGTCGGTGATATAGTTGATGAAGGTGTTGTGGTTGAAGACCCAATGTCCTTCAATCTCATCGAAGAATTTTGCCTTGATTTCATCATCAGTGAGCAGCAATTTGATGAGATAGTGGTCTACTCGCCACGCGTGGTCTCTGACAGCAGCGAGGATAAGTTCGCCTGTGTCGTCAAGAAAGTTGAGGTTGGTTTTGAGAAGTGCGGTTAGTTTTTCATTGAAGTTTTGTTTTGACATAGGGGCTGTAACCTTCAATTTACAGGACTTACGCAATTTTGACCGTAGGGTGCTTTGTTATACCAATTCTAATTGATAATTCCTCTTAAAAGGTTGACTATTTTTCAGC
>VXZL01000664.1 GCA_009845505.1 Candidatus Poribacteria bacterium
TATGTTATTTCATTAATTCGCTTGAAATCAGTATAAAGTCGATTACGAGATTGATACAATGTAATTTATCTTTTTGAAGACTTCTGCTTGTATCCTCTTGAAATCAGAAGAAACTCGATTACGAGATTGAAACTCCGCTCGGTCTATCGAGGCGGGTGGCACGGTAATTGCTTGAAATCAGAAGTATCTCGATTACGAGATTGAAACTTCGTTCTACTCATACAAAACTTTGGATAATTTTTTAATATCCTACACATTTCGCCCCGCTTGGGCTTAGGTTTTGGGGAAGGACGGTGTTCTATAGACATTTCGTCCCGCTGGGGCTGACCCTTGGCACATCCCAGTTTATTTTTCTGGGAGTTGGGTCTATATGGGAAACTTTCAGAAAAATCAAAAGCACTTTGTATGATCATTATGCCCGTACAGATATTGTCCAAACTTTAGTACTCATACGGGTCATTATTAAATCCTTCCTCTTGAAATCAAAAGTATCTCGATTGCGAGATTGAAACTGACCCTTTGAAGCACAAAACGAATACGGCGACATTGCCCTCCCTTTCCTCGTCCTACGCCGATTCGACTGCATCTTAGATGAGGACGGACAAAAAGAAAAAGCCATCAATACCTATAATCAGTTTAAGGACAAAGTGTCCAAAAACGGACTACCATCGATTATCCTGAGTGCGACAAACACCAGTTTCTATAACATCTCCCAGTACGACCTCTCTCGCCTGAAAGCCGACCCGAACAACATCCGACACGGCTCCAGTCTTTCCGACGACCAATTTCAAGGGCAACGTTTTGATTATATGATTACAAATCCGCCCTTCGGCGTGAATTGGAAGTCTGATGCAGATGCTGTGAAAGCGGAAGCACAGACCGCCACAGGTAGATTCTCCGCCGGTACGCCTCGCGCCTCGGATGGAGCATTGCTGTTTTTGCAACATATACTCTCTAAGATGGAGGACCGCGGGAGTCGGGTTGGCATCGTCTTTAACGGGTCACCGCCGGTATTTCTACCAGTACACGCCGCTCCGGTCACTGCAAGAAATTACGGACGAATTGTTGGCACTGGAGCGAAAAAGTGAAGGCTTGTTGAATGAAGTTTTGGCGTTGTGAGAGATTAAGGTGTCATTTGACAAGGCACGGCAGATGTATTATACTTAAAACATGCAAATCGTTGCCAGAGAGGTCCGGAACTATATCACACCAGAGGGACGTAACCCTTTCCGCGAGTGGTTGACACAACTACGGGATAAACGAGCACGTGCAAACGTTCAGAGACGAATTGCACGCCTACAAGAGGGAAACTTTGGTGATTGTAGAAGGTTGAACAGAGATTTATATGAACTGAGGATTAATTACGGCCCGGGATATCGGGTCTATTTTGGTATTTTTACTTCTCGTATCGTTATTCTGCTTTGTGGTGGACAGAAAAGGACGCAACAACGGGATATCGTAAGAGCTCAAAACTATTGGAATGAAATAAGGAGTAGGGACAATGAACACGGAAACTCTACTTGAGCGGACTACCAGTTTTAGAGATGATCTTTTAAAAGACCTTGCGGATACGGAGTTTGCGATGTATTATTTGGAGGCAGCCTTAGCGGACTATAAAGCAGATGGGAATACAGAAGCACTCTGGATGGCATTGCGTGATGTTGTAGAAGCACAAGGTGGAATTGGTAAGCTCGCCCAACGAACGCAGGCTAATCCCCAGCATCTTAAGAATATATTTGCCTCTAAACAGAAACCTCACTTGGATAATTTGCAAAGCATTCTCTCAGGCTTGGGGTTTCAGATTCGATTGGAATTCGCTGAAAACTAACGACAATCAGTGCATGAAGTTTTAATGGAACGCCTTTCTGATCCAGAAGATGTTATCGGCTACCTTACTTGGTAATAGAGGAATATTCCGAAACAGCTTGAATTTCCGCGTCAAAGGAGGCGTGAATGGATACCTTATCTACGCATAACTGTTCCCCGAAAAACCGTGTGGACGATCTGTTACGACCAGAAGTGCTTCAGGCGTTTGATCGTGCTACGTTTGAGCGCGATGGATATTGGGTGTGGGAAGGAATACTGACAGACACCGCCCGTAAACGCTGGACAGCGAGCTTGCAGAAGTTACAGCAGATGAACGATGCGATCCTCATGGATACGGCGTGGAGTGCTATCGATTTTCAGGCGCGGGGATTTCCGCCGCCTTTGCCGGAACAAATCACACCGGCGTTTCTGGCAGCCTGCTGTGGCGGTTCAGAGCAAATGCCGGGGTTCCTCAGAACCGCTGAGTTGCGGCGATATATGCACACCTACGGGCTATTCGGACCGCAACCGGCGTTGGTCACACATGGATTCGAGTCGCAAGGCGTTATGCCGGAATACTTCCCCGCCGGATATGACGACTTTATCATGGATGTAACCAGTGCTCACCCGCAAATGATGGCACTCTTCAGAAAACTTTTCGGAGACCGATTCATACTTGACCACTGTTTTATGCTCAACCGGGCGATCGGTTCAAAAGGGCGTCGATGGCATGCCCATCAGTATCGGGAGGGGCAGTACGAAGTTGAGGACCCCATTGGGACTGGAAACGCCCTTACCCCTGAATTTCTAAAACGACAGTGTATTCGGACGCTCTGCTATCCAGAAGGGGCAACCCTCGAAGATGGTGGAGAACTCGCAATTATTCCTGGCGCGCATCTCTATCGCATTCCGTACAAATGGAGCACAGAACGCCCCGATGATGACGCTGCCATGAAATCAGGGTGGTTGAAGGGCAAGATCCACGCCTTCACAAGAAAACCCTTAGAAATCGTACACCTCTCGCTACCGCCCGGAAGCATGGTGTCCTTTGTCCATCACATGCCGCATTATGTTGGTTATCGAAAGCCGGGGACGACAACGCGGTGGGGACTCCTTATGGCGTATCGAACGCCCGATCCGGATGCAGAACCGGAAAAGTGGACAAATGGTATTCCCACCCATTGGGTGGAACAGGCCGCGGCCCAAGGAAAGCTGTCTGCGGCAGCGCAGCGTGTATTTGAGGCGGATAACCCCATCCACAAGCATCTACTGGAATTTCAACGACAAACCTTATCTTAACTTTGCGAAATTGTGGTCTAAATAAGCGTATGCACTACAGTCACCTACACGAATGCCTTGTAGCATAAACTGTTAGTTTGTGCCTCTGG
>VXZL01000070.1 GCA_009845505.1 Candidatus Poribacteria bacterium
TAATATTATTATACACCATTTGAAAAAATATAGAGGACATAACTAAAAGAGATGAACAGAACTGCCGAAGTTCTTATTGAAGCTTTACCTTATATCCGTCGGTTTTATGACCGGCGGATTGTTATCAAATATGGCGGCGCAGCGATGGAGGATGAGGCACTTATCCACTCCGTCATGCAGGACATCGTTTTGATGAAATACGTCGGTATCCGCCCAATTATCGTTCACGGCGGTGGACCCCGAATCACGGCGTGGATGGATAAGGTCGGAAAAGTTCCCGAATTCGTGCAGGGACTGCGTGTAACCGATGCGGAAACCGTTGAAATCGCTGAGATGGTACTCGGATCCATCAACAAAGAAATCGTTTCACGTATCAATCAACACGGTGGAAAGTCGATTGGACTCTCTGGAAAAGACGCAAACCTGATTCTTGCGGAGAAACAACAGACTCAGATAACGGATGAAAACGGACAGCAGACAGATGTTGATTTAGGATACGTAGGTAAGATTATCGGGGTCAACACCGAAGCAATCACCGCGCTTGACAAAGCCGATTATATCCCTGTCATCACGCCGATTGGGGTCGGTGTTGATGGGCAAACCTATAACATTAACGCCGATACAATGGCGGGTGAGATTGCATCCGCATTTCAAGCGGAAAAGTTGATTGTCTTGACGGATACGCGCGGCATTCTCCGAGACCTATCGGATGCCGAGTCGTTGATTCCGACGATTCATATCAGAGAGGTAGATCAATTCATCGCGGAGGGTTTGATCGCAGGGGGTATGCTCCCGAAAGTAGAGGCGTGTACGACGGCACTCATGGGTGGGGTCTACAAGACGCATATCATTGATGGGAGAATCCAGCACTCTTTGCTCCTTGAAGTTTTCACGGAGGGTGGTATTGGAACCGAGATTGTTAGATAAGCGAGGGAAAAAGATGGCAGAACGCAAAAAAATTGCTGCAATCATTACGACCTATTTCCAGCATTCGCACGGAGATGTGATTGCTACCAAATACATGAAGGGTTTCCCGACGGATATAGGACATCTGACACCTCGCGTCGACTTGGTGTCCATCTATCTCGATCAGGTAGATGACCGGGACATCGGGGTCGGTTTGGCAGCCGAACACAACGTCCCGATCTATCCGAGCATTCGGCAAGCATTGACGCTTGGTGGCAACGAACTATCTGTCGACGGTGTGATATTGATTGGCGAACACGGCGATTATCCGTATAACGAATTTGAACAACACATGTATCCCCGTCGGTATATGTTCGAGCAAATTTGCGGGGTGTTTGCGTCGAGTGGTCGGTCGGTACCTGTCTTTTGCGATAAACACCTCGCCTACAATTGGGACGATGCGTTCTGGATGTATAATCGTGCGAACGCCCTAAATGTGCCGTTCATGGCAGGTTCTTCGCTCCCACTCTCTTGGCGGAAACCTTTTTTGGAACACGACCTTGACACAGCACTGGCATCGGCTGTCGGTATCGGCTATGGTGGCGTGGAGTCCTACGGATTTCATGCGTTGGAGACGTTGCAATGTATGATTGAACGGCGGCAAGGCGGCGAATCCGGGGTTGTCGCAATTCAGTGTCTGGAAGGGGATGCCGTCTGGGAAGCCGGTCAGGCGGGAAAATGGTCGCTTGAATTAGCCGAAGCCGCATGCGCACAGATTGAGGATCATCCCGACAGTACATTTATAGACGGATGTCCGAACCCGACTGCGTTTCTATTGGAGCATCGTGACGGATTTCGTTCTGCGGTGCTAATGCTGAACGGTTATATCTCTGACTTCGCTTACGCGGCGAAAGCGGGTGATACCCACTACGCCACGGAGTTCTACCTACAGAACGGTCCACCGCATGCGCATTTTAGCTATTTGAGTCTCAACATTGAGGAGATGTTCGTTACGGGGAAACCGCAGTACCCTGTGGAACGGACGCTTCTTGTGACGGGTGTCCTTGACGCGCTTATGCACTCGCGAGCCGAAGGGCATGTCCGAATTGAGACCCCACATCTATCAGACATCGCGTATCGCTCCTACCCAAAGATGCCTATCCGACCCACGGCACCCCGACCTGAAGGTGCGACGTTAAAGGTATAGCCTTAGGGTGCATTTTCCAGAATTGGCGCGGTGTTTATCAAGACCCACTACGGATATGCAACCCAAAGAGGTAGGCAAAGAGTAAGACTCCCGTTACAGCACCGAATCCGATTTTGACAGCAGGGGATAGATTGGAAGGCGAAACGAAACCTTCAATAACCCCAGCAATCACGAGCAGCGCAACGCACCCACCCAGCAGATGGATCGCCGTTTTCGCTGCATCCGTTAAAGTTCGTTTCCGCGTCCAAAGCGATGGCGCGATGAGCGAATACCCTAACTTCAACCCGGCACCCCCGGCAATGAAAATCGTTGTGAGTTCAATATAGCCGTGCGGTGATACGAACGACCAGAGCACAAGTGCAATCCCATTGGCGTGGCATAGTCCAGCAATTCCCCCAATCAGGATTCCGTTGATGACTAAAATATAGACGCTTCCTACCATGAATATGATGCCACCCGCAAAGGCAAAGAAGGCGACTCGGATGTTATTCGTCATCACAAAAGAGGCAAACAGGTTCCGATTTTCTGCGGATGTATTGTTCCACGCGTTATCCTCTAACTCCTTGATGTGAGATACAACGTGCTCTGGGACGATCCGTTCTCCAAGTGTGGGGATAGTCAAAGCGATCCAATACGCTACCCCAAATGCGATGGCAAACAACAAGAATGAGATTCCAATGAAACTGAGATTCTCTCGGAACACGCTCGGAAAACCGAAGCGAAGGAAATCCCAAAGCGTCCCACGTTTGAAAGGGGAGGTCTGGTAGATTGTGGCGTGTGCGCGTGAGGCGAGGGCGTTCAGATATGGAACGCACCGGTCTTGTGGGAAGTCACGCCTCGCTACGGCTAAATCAGACGTAACGCGTCGGTATAGATAGCCGAGCCGGTTGAGTTGACTCGCATTGGCATCTTGTGAACGGTTTAACAATGCTTCGAGTTCACGCCAAGTCTGCTGTTTTTGGGAGATGAATTCTGTAGGGGTCATAGGTTGTGGGTTATAAGTTATAAGTTATAAGTTAAGAAGTTTCTTTGTAACAATCTGCCTATACCTAATCATTATTAAACAC
>VXZL01000030.1:0-2167 GCA_009845505.1 Candidatus Poribacteria bacterium
GATTCCACCTGGGTCGGAACGGAAATGTATGCGAATCCGACGCTTGAAACCGTAAAAATGAAAAACAATCAATTTAAACTTTATCCAAAAGATGAGAAAACTGATGAATATCACAAAACCTCTGTTGTGCCGGAATAGACATAGATTTCCATTTCACCTTGACACATTGTGTGATTTTTGTGTTTATGCCGGCTGCCTCTTACTTTTTGTCTGTATTGTTCCTTTAGTCCTCACCGCAGCTGAGACGGAAATCGAAACGCCCACGCCGAGCGCGGATGGTGTCGCCTCAGCCACAGAGAACAGTGTGCAGGCGGCAGAGGGTACTGAAAATGCGAATGGCGCAAGTGCCGCTGAACCTACTACGGAAACCATTACCGGTACCTCAAAAAGAATGGAGAGGTTCGAGAAAGAGGGCATAACGATTCTTATTGATGAAGCCAAGACTATCCGGTATGACGAACAGGGTGTTGAAGTTGGGTTTCTCAATGCTGATAAAATCACCCTCAAAGCCGATCCAGAAACGGGTACAACAACGGAAGTTATTGCTGTAGGCAATGTGGAGATCCGAGATCAAGATATCTTTGCTACCTGTGACCATGCTATCATGAACAACCTGACGAATACTGTTGTGCTTAAAGAGAATGTCGTGGTTTTACAAGAGAAGGATCGGCTCGAAACGAAGCTCTTTACTTTTAATAGGACAACCGGAAGGCAGACCGGTGAGGGCGGTGTCAAATTTAAAGTCACCGTTACGCAAGCAGCACCGGTAGCGGCAGAGGCGAGTGAGGACGCTGAAGGCGACGCAAGTACAGATGAGGAAGGGGCTTCCACAGATACTTCTGACCAAACTGATGCAGATACTGAAACATCTAATACAGATGGCACCACAGAAGAAGAACTTCCGGTAGATGCTGAAGACGCTGAAAGTGCGGATGCCGCGGAAGAAACTGATGCAGATTGACCAAGGATGTCAATCGTAGTGTTCTGTCAACTTTCAAATGATGGTGAAACCCCAGTTCGTAGTAGTGCGATTTATCGCACGTCAGAAACGGGCAATGAATTGCCCTACTACGAACGACCTGTTAGTTTAGATGTGACAGACTAATAGTGAGGGATCGTAAATCAGAAATCATGGCAATAGAACTTCAAGCACACAGACTCGTAAAACGGTATACACGCCGTGGACCTATCGTTGTCAATGAGGTGAACCTGTCACTCAGGCAAGGTGAAATCGTAGGGCTCTTAGGTCCCAACGGCGCGGGAAAATCGACGACCTTTTACATGGTTGTCGGGTTGATTCGTCCCAATGCTGGCAGAATTACATACGGCAATGAGGATATTACGTTCTATCCGATGTACAAACGTGCGCGGCTCGGCATTGGCTATCTTGCACAGGAGACCTCAATTTTCCGAAAATTGACAGTGCAACAGAATATTGAAGCGATTCTTGAAGCGCAAGGGGTGCCGAAATCTGAGCGTGAACCCCGTATTCGTGAACTGACGGATGAACTCGGCATTTCAAATCTCTTACTGCGCAAGGCGTATACGCTCTCAGGCGGTGAGTGTCGTCGCGCAGAAATAGCACGAGCCCTTGCGGCACAACCCGATTTCATTCTACTTGACGAACCGCTCTCTGGGATAGACCCGATTGCTGTCGCTGACATTAAGCAGCTCATCTCGCATCTACGCGATCGAAATCTCGGCGTGCTTATTACAGATCATAATGCTGTCGAAACGCTCGACATCGTTGACAGGGCATACATCATTGTTGATGGAAAAATCACACTTGCTGGAACACCCGAAGAACTCATCAACAATGAGACGGCGAGAGATCTTTATTTCGGGCACAACTTTTCCTATCAGATGCCAGAAACTATTGTGCCACCTGGGGATTAGCCCCAAGCCCGGTAGGTGCGGTTTCCAAGACAGTGCAGCGTGTCCAATTAATTCAGGACTTACTCAGAATCAAAGAGATTCACCCATTCCGACGCAGCCGGTGCGGTTAGAAACCGCACCTACCAGTGGAATGTGTTACGCAGCCGGTGCGGTTAGAAACCGCACCTACCAGTGGAATGTGTTACGTAGCCGGTGCGGTTAGAAACCGCACCTACCAGTGGAATGTGTTACGTAGCCGGTGCGGTTAGAAACCGCACCTACCAGTGGAATG
>VXZL01000030.1:2177-3176 GCA_009845505.1 Candidatus Poribacteria bacterium
AGTGGAATGTGTTACGTAGCCGGTGCGGTTAGAAACCGCACCTACCAGTGGAATGCGTAAGTCCTATAATTCTAAGATCTACCATAGTCCTGAACACAGCACGCATATTTAGTAGAGGCAAAAAATGTACAAAGCGCAACTTACCCAGACTCCCCAGTTGACACAAAAGATGTCTATTACACCGAGGCTGCAACAGGCGCTTAAAGTACTCAATATGCCCCTGCAGGAACTGACGCAGTTCATCACGCAAGAATTAGAACAGAACCCCCTCTTGGAACTTGAAGAAGAGACGGATCCGCCCCTTGAAGACATAGACCCTGCACTTGAATGGAATGAAACTGAAGAAAATACCGATCGAGAGGATACTGAGATCGATATTGATTGGGAGGCTGTCCTTGAGGATCGGGTCTCACTCAGTGAACGGTCAAATTCCAGATACTCGGACGCTGACGAACTTTCACTGGATGTGCCCGAAGAGCGTTTGTTGCACGAACACCTTGCTGAACAACTTCAACTCGCCTACCCGCAAATTATAACCTCCGAAACAGAACGAACTATTGGTGAATACATTCTCGGAAATTTAAATGATGATGGTCAGTTAGAGCTGAAACTCTTTCAAATGCCGTGCGAATTCATAACAGAACTCGCTAATGGAGACCTCTCAGCCGAGTTACATAGCCTTATTCAGAAAAACTTGCAAAAGACAACCGATAGCAGTGACTTCCAATTCTCGAAAACTGCTACAATTACAGAAAAAAAGACGGCATGTCCTTCTGTCGAGAATAGTGGTGGGTATATCAAGCGGGCATGGAAAATCACTGATCACGACAACCAAAAAACATATACGATTTTATACGAGCGACCGCTCTGTAGCGAAAAACTTGTTCTAAACTTCTATCAATTGCCAGTAGATGATATTGCTGAGGAGGGCGGATGTGAGAGAGCATTGGTTGAGTCGGTCCTTCGTAATATACAAGATACATTTGAACCCCTCGGTAT
>VXZL01000491.1 GCA_009845505.1 Candidatus Poribacteria bacterium
CTTGGGTTCGCTGGATGCACGACACGGACACCGATACCGTCGCAACCTGAATATTTCACAGGAACCCCGTCTTGAACTGTGACGACGTTTGCCTGGACCTGGTGTGCGGGTTTCGGAATAGGGGGTTCGCCTTGATACCCTTTAAACATCATAATCTTTGCCATTTTCTCTCCTTTTTAGTGGCTGTCGGAAACCGTTAGCCATCAGTAGTTGGAGGATAATTTACCAATCTCGTGTGTAGCCAGCGGTCCATCCGCCGTCTACTGTCAAGATATTACCGTTAATATAACTCGCGTCTGGCGAGACAAGAAAAAGCACTGCTGCCGCAATCTCCGTAGTCCTCCCCGGTCTTCCGAGTGGAATATGTGACAACAGACTCGCGGCGTTTTCTGTGTACGCCCCATCATCTCCGTAAAAGAGGGCTTCTGTGCCGCGGGTCAATGTCGAACCTGGAGCGACAGCATTAACCAAGATGCCTTCCGGTCCGAGTTCTAACGCCATAGAACGCGTCAGATTGGCGACCCCGGCTTTCGCGGCGACGTAAGCACTCTGTAAGCGCAAAGGCACTAACCCGGCGATGGAACTGATGTTAACAATTCTACCAATGGCATCCTCAGAACCAGATTTGTCATCTTGTTCAGCAGATATGTGGGCAAGGATATGCGGAATAACAGCACGACTCGTCGCAAAAACACCGGTTAGGTCTATCTCCAGAATGCGTTGCCAATCCTCAAATGTATACTGATGAATTGGGACCCTATCGCTCCGCGTGTTAATTCCCGCATTGTTCACCAGAATCTCAATCTTACCAAAATACGCTGCAATCTGATCGGCAGCAGACCCCATCTCTGAGGCGTTAGATACATCACCTTCTACAAACAGACACGTCCCGCCGCTCTGTTGAATTTCTGTAGCAGTGTGCTTGCCTGCTTCTTTGTCTATATCAACAATTGCCACCTGCGCGCCGTTGTTAACCAAGGCATCCACAATCGCGCGACCGATGCCCTGCGCACCACCTGTAACAACCGCAACCTTTCCTTCAAGTGCAACCTTCATAGTATTCTCCTCACAAATGTTCACAATTACGATAAGCGCGGTTAAGAAACTGTGCCTACTGATTGCCAACCGCCAAATCAACTAAGCATTACGTGATTCTTGAATTCTGCGAAAACCAGCAAGACCAAAAAACAACAAAACAATCACCCCCGTCCCGCTGGCAATACCGATTGCCGAAGCACTACCGAGCGCAGCAGGCAGATAACCACAAAACAGCGCGATCGTTGCGACAGTGAGACTATAAGGCAACTGTGTCCTGACATGATGTAACGGATCACAACTACTGGCGATAGAACTGAGAATCGTTGTATCGGAAAGCGGCGAACAGTGATCCCCAAAAATCGCACCATCTAACACTGCACCAAGGCAAATAACTGTCGTTAGACCATAACTTCCGTTGTCGAGCGAGAATGCCACGGGAATAGCGGTCGGAATCAGAATCGCCATCGTCCCCCAACTCGTGCCGGTCGCGAAAGAGGTCACAGAGGCACAAACAAAGACGAAAATCGGAAACCAGAGTGGGGAAACAACATCACTCAGCATTGTCGCAAGAAATTGACCCGTCATCAATCTATCGCAACTCGCTTTTAACCCCCACGCCAATAACAGAATGCTCAACGGTGTGAGACTCCCCTTCACACCACCCCAGATGACCGGAACGATCTCTAAGAACTGCAGTTTCGAGAGCCAGCGCGCACAGACGATTGCAAGAACAAACGCACTTGCGGCGGCACATGCGAGAATCTTGACATTATCTGCTGCTGATAGGGCATCTCGCCAAGCAGTGAGCGAGAGAATAGATCCCGTCCCTTTGCCATCTATCCAGAAACCCCCTAAGAGCAGCCCAAAAAGTGCCAAGAGTGGTAAAACCGCTGATAATGGCTGGACAACGGCGTTTGGCAAACTGGTAAAGGATGCGGCGTGTCCGAGTGCCTCGGCATCTGAAGCGGCAACATCTCCTGTCTCTCGTGCGCGGGTCTCTGCTTTGTGCATCGCGCCGTAATCTTTACCACTAATCGCATTGATGATAACAAAGATAATCGTCAGAATGCAGTAAAACCGAAAACCGAGGGCATCGAAGAACATCGAATATCCATCACGGTCAAGTCCGATTGTCTCCGCGACATCGTTAAAGAGACCGACTTCATAACCGATCCAAGTGCTAACAAATGCTAGGCCCGCAATCGGCGCGCTGGTCGAATCCACAAGAAACGCCAACTTTTCACGACTGACGCGATGGTGGTCAGTGAGCGGACGCATCGTAGGTCCGACAATCATCGCATTGGAGTAATCGCCAATAAAGATAACAATTCCCATCAAACCCGTGATAAATTGCGCAGACTTCGGTCCCTTCGCAAATCGAGAGAGCCACACAACAACACCACTGATACCGCCAGAGGCGACGACTATGGAGATCGTCGCCATGATAAGACAAACGAACAGAACGACCCAGAAATTGAAGAGGTCCACCCCGTCGTTTCCGATGCTCACCGCACGGACGAACCAGATGACTTCGGTTAAAAAGCCGGTTGGCGTGAAGTGTTGCTGATACCACGCCAGCACAATTCCGGCACCGACGGCTATACAGAGACTCGGAAACAGTCGGGTCGTCAGAATTGCCAACGTAACGGCAAGTAAGGGTGGGATGACGCTGTACCAGACAAGGGTCTCCGCACTGCTTACCTGCTCTGCCCGCCACTTAAAAACAAAACAGATTCCGAAAAAAATTAAAAAGCCGATCCCATACTTCAACTTAGAATTCATACGAGTATTGGGTATACCTCTTTTTCGGCGTACAAGATTTATACATTGTAGATTGCATGCATAATAGCAGTTTCCAACACAACTCGCAAGCCAAAACTACTACAAAACCCTTGACACCCGCATTATATGTCAACTATAATTCCCTTAAATCGTTAGAAAGATAGGAATGAATTGTGATGAACAGCAGAGCACCGAAAGTTACCGTCGTCGGGAGCCTGAATATCGATCTCGTGTGCCACGCAACACAACGACCCAAAAAAGGGGAAACGCTCATCGGCGATGCCTTTGATATTTTCTCGGGCGGTAATGGATGTAGTCGGGCAACTGCTGCTGCGCGAGTGGGTGGTGAGGTCGGG
>VXZL01000001.1 GCA_009845505.1 Candidatus Poribacteria bacterium
GCTTTTTTGTAGTATAATTCCACTAACGATTTGTGTTGGATTTTGCCTAATGTTTTTATACCGCCAATTTGTATGAATGGGACTCTGGACGTGCCTGCGCTCACAACTTAGCGAACTCTTGATTACTGCGAAAGGAAAACGAGGTGCCTCTAAGAGTTAAAGAAGGAAAGTCAATCAATTTCCGGGAACCGTCTCCTAATGAGAAAATCATAAATGTTCCTCAGATAATACAAGAACAATCCAATTGGTGTTGGGCTGCCTGTGCTGAAATGGTTATTCGTTATTATAACGAGTCTGCTACTCAACAATGCGAATTGGCAAATAAACTTTTTAATAGGACTGAATGTTGCTCCGTTCCCTCCAGCCCAAACTGCAACCGTCCATGTGAGACACGAGATATTTCAAATCTGTATTCACGTAAGCATATACATAGCAAATTTGTAGAAGATGCCGTGCCTTTTTCCGAGTTGCAGTCAGAAATTGATGCTGATCATCCGGTTGAAGTCGTATACTTCTGGAGAGATTGGGAAAAACCAGGGCATTCGGTTATCGTACGGGGATGGCGTATTGAGGACAAGGAAGAATTTGTGCATGTAAACGATCCAGCGGACAGCCCTACAACTATGTCTGGGCTTGTCGCTTATTCCGAATTGCTAACTCCGTATGGAGAAGGCGATTGGAGCTATACTTGGATCGAGATTCAGAGGTAAACAAATGGCTCACGTTCAAACGTTACCAGATGATGCTTTGGACGCTATTGCCAAACAGGTTGGCAGATTGTATCCATCACTTGATAACAATGTAACACAACGCCAACCTTTGGCAGCGTTAACAGAAACATTCCCCGTGTGGTTTTTGTCAACTGATGCAATTAATACAGGCAACGATAATCTGTTGGAACTCGCTCAGGATACACTTCGTTGGCACTCCCAAATATGGATTGATGGCAAACCCGAGGGTGTAGTCCGTGCTGTAGTGTCTGACGGTAATTCTTCAGATTGGAGCGTTACGCAAATATTAAAAGGTAATTTTGCCAAAGCAGTTGATGACGCTATTCGCTGGATTGATACAGAAGTAGAGACCAACCCTTTAGTTCGGATTCTTGAAATACCTACTTTTTTCCTCACAACTCTTTGGTTAATTGATGGGCAAGAATCCAGTGTTGTCATTGTAAAAGTCCCAGAGAACTTACAAAATCTAAGTCCTTTGGTCCAGTACGCATCTCAAGACTTTTTAGCGTTATTAAGACAAGAATCACCTGCCATTGGAATCCGTACCAAGCCTTCCCAACCACCGCTTACATAACCTCACACGTACCTCCGCAAATGCACCAAAGTCCGCTCGACCGCTCCCAAATTCTCCTCAATCAATTGTTTTCCGATGCTACCTGCTTTCGTCCGCGCCGCGTTATTCTTTAGCCACACCATAATTGCATCTGTCAATTGTTGTGCGTCATGAATCAATTTCGCACCACCCCGATCCACAAGCAGAGATGCCTCATGCGCATTCTGGATCGCCCGACCAAAGATAACAGGTTTCGCCATCGCAGCAGGCTCCATCACGTTATGAACACTCCCACGAAAACTCCCACCGACAAACGCTATATCCGCCAACGCATATAACTTCGCCAGAAGTCCTACTTTGTCAACAACAAGAACATCCATCGCCGATAAATCTGTCTCAGGTGTGAGCTCCGAAAAGCAGATGTGTGCTAATTTCGCCCGTTCCAGACGCTCACGAATTTCCTTTATCCGTTCAGGTGTCGGTTCGTGTGGGACCAAAATCAGGTGCGGAAAATCTTCAGGAATACTTTCGCGTAGGAGCTGGTAAGCCGGTAATAAGACCTTCTCATCTTCCGTATAAGTGCTACCGGCGATGAGAATAGGACGTTCCGTTGCAATATGGGCTTGCAAGCCACGCCCTAAAGTCCCTTGTCCGTAGAAAAATTCAGCGTCAGGCTCAACAGCAGTTGCCCGTCGGTAGACCTGCTCGTAGCGAGTGTCACCGGTGACAACAATCTCATGCGTTGGCGAGCAAAGTTCCTGAAAACGCGCCGCATCTGCCTCTGAAATCGCACAATGCACTTGGATATGCCGATGTACACTCCGAAAAAACGGCTTCGCAAAACGTGAGAGCCTTTTCGATTCGGCGTGCAAGGTTCCTGCAACCACAATAATCGGAATATTGCGTTTAGAGGCTTTCCAAACGAGGTTGGGCCAAATATCGAATTTTGAAAAAACTATCAACGCAGGTTCAATGCGTTGCATCAAATATTCAGCGTTTCGAGGTGTGTCAAGGGGAAGATAAACAGCAGCATCAGCGTACGGATAGGATCGGGCATTCGGGGCAACCGATGGCGAAAAAAAAGTGAGAACAATCCGGGTGTCTGCATAAATCGCTTCGATGAGCGGTTTTGCCTGCTCAAATTCACCGACAGAGGTGAAGTGAAACCAGACCGTCTTTTCCAAAGGTCGTGCAGTTTGGAGTTGGTGCGTCAGTTCCGCAAATACGTTTTTTCGCCCCTTAATCCCTTCCTGAATTTTAGGATTGCAACATCCCGCGCCGTGAAAACCGATGAACATCGTAGGCACAACAAGGGTGTTATAGATAAATTGCCAGAACATAGCGAACCTTAGCAGGACAAAAAGATAGGAAGAGTGGAAAAGAACATCTCATTCTCCCCATCTTCCAATCTTCCATTTCCCAGAGGTGTGTAATTACGCGGTGTTGGTGCTTATAGTGCGTCTAAGATTTTCTTCTTGAGTGCGTCTTTAGGCATGGCACCGACAATTTGCCCGGCGGGCTGCTCTTTGCCATCTTTAAACACAAGTAAGGTCGGGATACTCCGTACACTGAAGCGCATCGCGGTCTGGCGATTGTCATCAACATTCAGTTTTGCAACCTTGAAGGTGTCCGCATTTTCAGCGGCGAGTTCCTCCAAGACCGGTGCAATCATTTTGCAGGGGCCACACCACTCCGCCCAAAAGTCAACAACAACCGGTATCTCCGATTGAATCACCATTCCTTCAAATGTATCGTCAGTAATTTCAAACGTATTCGCAGCCATGATAGCTCCTTTTCACTTAGAGTTTAGTAGGCAGAACCGCCTTTTTATAATATTTCCGCTTGAGCAATTGCTCTGATGAGTCCGTCAACCTATTAATA
>VXZL01000147.1 GCA_009845505.1 Candidatus Poribacteria bacterium
TTTGTAGTCCACTGAGAGGTCTACTGATTTCCATAGTAAAATTCCCTCGTAATTTTCCCCAAATCCGTGTATAATAGGGTAGCCTTTCGCAAACCCACAACACGCGGAGAAATAGATGCCCGATCTCAACATCAAACCCACGCACAAACCTATCAAAACCTATTACGCTGAACTTGAAAAATATACCCAACTCGGTGCAGAAAACGAAGGCACCGTCCGTGCTGCGTTCCAAAACCTCCTCCAACACTACTGCCATCAATCCGATCTCACGCTCCTCTGTGAAAAGACCCATTACACGCCAGAGAAAAGAAGGGTAACGCCCGACGGTGAAGTCGTTGATGCCTTCGGATTGCCACACGGCTACTGGGAAGCAAAGGATACGCACGACGACCTCCTCACGGAAGCCTCTAAGAAATTTACTGTAGGCTACCCATCAAACAATATCGTCGTCCAGTCCCCAACGCACGCACTCCTCTACCAACACGGACAATTACAACTCGATCTTGACATCACTGAACCGAGAAACCTCGTTCACGTTCTCCAGACCTTCTTTGCTTATCAGGAAGAAAACATCTCGGCATGGCATGCGGCAGTATTCGAATTCAAAGAGGCGGTGCCAGAACTCGGCAAAAAGTTGGGAGTGCTAATAGAAACCGAACGTCAACACAATTCGCATTTCCGAGAGGCGTTCACTCATTTTCATCAGCAGTGCCAAACTTCCATTAACCCAAATCTCTCGATTGCTGCTGTGGAGGAGATGCTCATTCAACATCTCCTGACAGAACGGATTTTCGCCACTGTTTTCAAGAACCGGGATTTCACGCGCCGCAACATTATTGCCAGAGACATCGAGAAAGTGATTGATGTACTGACAGAACATGCCTTGAACCGCGACCAATTCCTTCAGAGTTTAGATCCATTCTACGTCGCGATTGAGAAAACAGCGGCGACTATCACGGATTTTTCACAGAAACAGGGATTCCTCAACGCTATCTACGAGCAGTTTTTTCAAGGCTTCTCTGTCAAGGTAGCAGATACACACGGCATCGTCTATACGCCGCAGCCGATCGTGGATTTCATGGTGAAAAGCACCGAACATATCCTACAGACCGAGTTTAATCGTTCACTTTCGGATAGCGGCGTGAATATCATTGACCCATTCGTTGGCACGGGTAACTTCATCGTCCGTATTATGCAGGAGCTCGATCCCATTTCGTTAGAGCGAAAATATACCGCAGACCCGCCAGAACTCCAGTGCAACGAGGTGATGTTGCTGCCTTACTACATCGCCAGTCTGAACATTGAACAGCAGTTTTACACGGCAACGAACCGATATGCCTCTTATCAAGGTATTTGTCTGGTGGATACGTTTGAAGTCGCAGAAGAACGACAGATGCAGCTGTTCACGCCTGCCAATACAGAGCGGGTTGAGAAGCAGAAGGAATCGCCGATGTTTGTGGTTATCGGCAATCCACCCTATAACGCGGGACAAGTCAATGAAAATGATAACAACAAAAATCGGAAATATGAGGCGATGGATGCTCGCGTGCGTGACACATATGTAAAAGACTCCAAAGCCACACTTAGAACTGCCCTCTATGATCCTTATGTAAAGGCGGTCCGATGGGCTTTGGACAGGATTGGAGAGGAAGGCGTTGTTACTTTTGTCACGAACAATAGTTTTCTTGATGGTGTTGCGTTTGACGGTATGCGGAAACATCTCGCCGAGGATTGCGATGCGATCTATATTCTGGACTTGGGTGGGAACGCCCGGAAAGGACTAAAAGTCTCCGATGCGAATGTGTTTGGGATTCGTGTCGGTGTAAGCATCAACTTGTTCGTGAAAAATAGGCAAAGACCATCAAAAGCACCCCGTATTTTCTTCTATCGTACCGATGATTTGTGGGACAGAAAACAGAAATTTGATTTTCTGAATGAACATGAGTACACAGGTGGGATGAAATGGCAAACGATTCAACCTGATGCCCGGCATACGTGGCTCACCGAAGGTCTTCACACCGAGTTTGATACCTTCATCCCGATGGGAACTAAGGAAGCTAGAGGAAAAAACACAGCAGTAGATACGATTTTCCAAACCTATACTACTGGTATCTTCACCGGCCGTGATGCATGGACTTATAATTTCAACCGAGATGTGCTTACTCGAAACATAAGTAGAATGATTGAAAAGTACAACATAGAAGTGGCACGATGGGAACAGCGGATAGATCGAAATGCCAACCTTGATGATTTTGTAGTTTCTGATGACACAAATATTAAGTGGAGTCGTAACTTAAAACGGGAATTGAACCGGAACAAAACCGCCGAATATGCGGAACACAAGGTCAGAAATTCATTTTATCGTCCTTTCACAAAATCTTGCCTATTTTTTGACCCTATTATGAATGACGAAATTTCCCACTGCCCAGCCATCTTTCCCACACCGGAGGCAGAAGGCAAAAATCAAGCGATATGGCTTAAGGTCGGAAGAGAGTGGCCAATGTTTGGATTAATGGTCAATCAGTTTCCGGATCGGTTACCTCAAGGTGGTTCACAATGCTTTCCGTTCTACACCTACGACGAGGATGGCACAAACCGTCGAGAAAACATCACCGACTGGGCATTGACACACTTTCAAACCCACTACCGAGATGACTCTATCACCAAGTGGAACATATTCCACTACAATTACGGACTTTTGCATCACCCGGACTATCGAGAAAAATACGAGGCGAACCTCAAACGGGACCTACCTCATATCCCTTTCGCTAAAGACTTCTGGGAATTCGCAAATGCCGGTGCGTGCTTAGCAAACCTCCACCTCAACTACGAAGACCAACCTGAATACAATAAATTGAAGTTCATTCAGAATCCCGACGTACCGCTTGATTGGCGCGTGGAGAAGATGAAACTGTCCAGAGACAAGACGCAAATTGTCTACAACAACTTTCTAACGATTGACGGTATTCCACCAGAGGTTTTTGACTATCGGCTTGGGACTCGTTCCGCGTTAGAATGGGTGATAGACCAATATCGCGTAAAAACAGATAAACGGAGCGGTATCGTCAACGACCCGAACCGTATGAACGATCCGCAATATATTGTCAAGTTGATTGGGAAGGTAATCACGGTGAGTTTGGAGACGGTGGATATTGTTAATAAAC
>VXZL01000496.1 GCA_009845505.1 Candidatus Poribacteria bacterium
ATAGGGTTTTTCATGTGTATTTACCGCTCTACCCGACCTACGATTTTATTTTCAAACTCACGTTGTATAAGAAATTATAAACGCAATATCCGATTGGGGACCCAATTCGTGCGAATTTTCATTTTTGTGGATACCAATTTTAACATTAATGTGCAAATCCGTCAACCAGAAAATTAAATTTTACAGAACTCACGTAAAATTGAGGCGAGACTCCTATCTTTGGATAACACAAGTACTGACCGCGATACGATCCGTGCGGTTAGAAACCGCACCTACCAGTAGCGTGCGTAAACCGTTATTTTAGTAAAGAACATAGACAGAGAGTCTATTTTAACGATGCCTTATAAATACGCTTTCCCCGAATTTCCATTGCACTCCAATCCGAATTCTGCTATAGTTATACTATGCTTATATTTTATCTGGCAATTGCGGTGGTGACAGTCCCACTCGGTGCCGGTATCGCTTTTGTATCCCAGGGGCAACAAAAACACTTTGGAAATGTTTTCGGGGTAATCGCCGGTTCAGTACTCGGTGTCGTTTTGGTAATGATGCTGCACCTCTACACTGAAGTAGGATACGTTACAATCCTCGTGATGTGGGGTGGATTCTTTCTAATTTCAGCGATCGAACACCTAACACACCGAGGCGATGAAAACGAGCAGAATACTAACAGTAGATGGGGCATCAACCTAACAGTGCTGGGTTTATCGCTCCACTCGCTTGCAGACGGTTTCAATTTGGTTATCGCAGCAAGAGAAGAGATACTCGGTGGTGCGCTTGCATTCGGTATATTAATGCATCGCTTGCCAGTCGGGACACTTATCACTGTCGCGCTTCTCCGAAACCAGAGTGTTGGTAAGGTATTTGTGCAATTGAGTCCGCTGATATTTGGACCGGTTGTCGGTGCGCTACTCGGCGAACAATTGCTTCAAGGTACTTTTGAAGCACTGATCCACTATCTGACAGCATTCGCTGCGGGGACGCTCTTGCACGTTGTAATGGACGGGTTTCGCGGGAAGTATACCGCCGAAAGTACTGATTTGAGTCGCATTGCGAAAGTTCTGTTTGTCATCGGCTTCGTCCTGACCTTTTGCGCGATCTATTTTTTGCAGGAATTTGAGAGTGGACATGTTCACTAAAAGGTGCTAAAAGGATAAAACGCCTGATGTCTGAAAACAAAACAGCATATAAAAGCGGCGTTCCTGTTTTCATCGCTGCGCTCTGCCTCCTGATATTCGCCGCGCCCGTGAGAAGCAACGAGATTCCGATTGCAGTATCAGGGCAACCGAGGGCAACGCTTCAGATTGGGGCGAACGCTTCGGCACAAGAGGTTTTCGCGGCTGAGGAGATCCAAACCTTTATCGAGCAATTCGCGGGTGCTAAACTCGACATCCGCACCAATCGACAACAGACAGAAACCCCGACGGTGATTGTGTTAGGCACCCCAAAATCGAACCCGACAATTGCACAATTACAGGCAGACACAGGACTTTCATTAGGGGCAGCACTTGGAGATGAAGGTTATCATATCAAAACAATAGAAGTCGGGACTGAAATCGTTATCGTTGTCACTGCACATACGGAAAGAGGGGTCCTCTACGGTGCGTACGGTTTCATCGAAAACTGTATTACAGCGTTGACGGGTTTGATACCGGTGCATCCAGAGGTCGCGGTTGCTGAGGCGCGAGCCCTACTTGTGCCGTTTATAGATGAGACATCGGCTCCGTTTTACCCCGTGCGCGCTGTGTTAGAGATAGAGGACCCGGACTGGCTGGCGCGTCACCGCGTCAATATGAGTGGTGGCGAAGGCGTATGGACGGGTACTGGTATTGAAGACGGGTTTGGAACGGCGTTCAAATATGTTGACACGCCTGCATTTGAGGCGTTGCAAGATGAACCGATAGAACAACGCCGAGAACGTATTGCGATCCTACAAGATCGGTTCGATGCCCTGAAGCGGCGCGGGATCGATGCCTATCTCTTTATGTACGTAACGGGTGAACCGACAGAGGCATTGATTCAACAACGTCCCGATGTTCTGGGACCTGCGGTAGCCTATGGGGCATCTCGGAACGAAGTGTCTTATCGTCCGTTTTGCTGGTCGAAACCTGAATTTCATACGCTTGCGAGGGAACTCATTCAGGCGATTGTGCGTACCTATCCTGCGCTTGGTGGCTTCCATCTCCGTTCTTGGGGACACGAGACGCGGGCATGCGATTGCCCAGATTGTGGCGACAGAACAGAACAAGGACAAGCAAAACTCTGGCAGGTCTATTTCACAATCATTAACGCTGCGCGGCAGATACGCCCGGATTTCAAATTCTATATCTCTGGATATGACAGCAGCTGGCTTAAGGACGCAGCGGGTATTTACGCCCGGCAGTTACCGAAAGGTACGATTTTCTCGCGGAAATGGGGTGCGGATGGCGAACCGGTCGCTGATGCAGGTGTGCCTATCCCGCAAATCAGAGCACTGGGTGAAATGGGACATCGCTTCATCATCCTCTCACACGAAGTGGAAGAAGTGATGCCGCTCTGGATGCTGGAAAGCGATCTGTTTGTGCAAGGCGTTCGGCAACTCGCCAATAATCCAGAAGTTATCGGTTTAAGTGGATTCACTGTTCAAGGTGCCACACAAGGGTTGGGATATCTTGATCGACTTGTCAGTGCCCGTCTCAACTGGGATATCGAACTCGACCATTTTCAACTCCTTCAAAACGAATTGACAGCCCGATATGGTCGCGAAGCGGGATCCAACATTCTGAACGCCTTGCGGGTAAACGGATGGAACATGGCGAGTTACTTTTCGGATTACGCTGGGTCTTTGACCATAGGTGGTACTTACGGCAGCGGTTCGGCTGGACTCGCAACACGATTTTGGAATCTGATAGGACCGCGGGCGGTTGAGGATACGTTGGCTATTCCTGAATTAGAGATCGCAAAAGTTGCGGTGAACCGGTTTACGGCACTTTTGGCACCACAACAACAAGCCGCCAACGAGATACGGGCAGCACGTGAGATCGCAGAACCGTTTGACTCGGAAGCCACTGAGGACCTACGCGATGCCGTTCATTTGATGGAGTTATGGGTGCTACTTTTTGAGAGTCGTGCTAAATTAGTAGAGGCGATCGCACTCGGCTACGAACCGGGGACGGAAGAGACAGTCCGTGCGAAACTTACGAGTGCAATAGAGTTTTCAAAATCGATACAACCGCATATAAAAGGGATTGAGGAGTTCGTTCCGCTTTTCGGATACTCACATCGGACGATTGAAGCGGAACTGTTAAGTACTTTAAACGCGGAAGTCGCTTGGTTGACGAATTTCGATTCCCAGACGCTTCAGAAATACGATGCGGATTTCTCACCAGAGGAAACCCCCTTCAGCATCTGGGACGTTCACAACTATCCGAACCCCTTGAAGCGAGAAACGACCTTTACCTATCAGTTATCATTGGATGCAGACGAAGTTTCTATCACAATTTATACGACATCAGGACGAGTCGTAAATGTGCTGAGAGAGGTTTCAGGGAACGAAGGCTACAATGAAATAATGTGGGACGCACGAGATGCTGATGGCATGTTGCTTGCCAATGGGGTCTATTTTTACAGAATACGGGCGGTTGCTGGAGAACAGACAACGCAAACACTTGGACGTTTAGCAGTGTTAAGATAGTTAGTAAAGGAGGCTAACGATGCTTCGTGTATGTATTCTATGCCTGACGGTTTTACTTTTAATAATGGGTTGTCAATCACAGACTTTGCAGGAACACCTTTTAGAACCGCCCCAGCCTCTCACGAATTTCGCACTGAGTCGGAATGGGGCAACTGCGGAAGCCTCGCAATCTGTTCCAAATCACCGTCCAGAAGAGGTGATTGATGGCGATACCACTTCTGAGACCTGGGATGAAGGCAGCGGTTGGGGCAGCAGTTTAGAACATCTACGGACCTCGGATCTGAACAAGCGTCCTTATATCTCCGTGACGCTTGCCAAACCGGTTGACATTCGCAAAATTGTCATGTGGACAATTGACTCTGAGCAATATCCGGCACCGCAATTCGGGTTGAAGGACTATCGGATTGAGTATTGGCACGGTACGGGTTGGGGACTTATCCCTTCAGGTGACACGAAAGATAAGCAGTATACAGCACGAGATAACACCAAAGGTAAACGCGTTCATGAGGTCCGTCAACGTCTCATTGCCAGCAAAATACGACTGGTGCCAGTCTCTTCAAATGATACGGTGCGCAACTACCAACACATGGCGGGCAGTCGTCCGGTGTATGAAGTGGACGGTATCGCGCGTGTGATAGAATTAGAGGTCTGGGGGTATGCAGCACCAGAAGTGCATACGCTCAAGCAAATCGCACAGGGTATACCACCAGAAGCGATGGCGCGTCCTATCCCGACAGAGGCGCAGGTAAGCAAAGAGCAAGGCGAACCGACGATTAAGGAGATTATCCAAGGGGTCTTAGACCGATATGAACTGGGATACGATATGGCGGATTTGGCACAGGTTATGTCCTGTTTCTCAGAGGTATACTTGTCCAATGGACGTACATATCAAGATGTCGAAACAAAGGCATCACAGTTCTTTGAGGTTTATCATCAGATTGACATGACGTTGTCTAATATTGACATCCACCCGAATATTGCCGACGATACGGCAATTGTAACGGGTGGGTACACATTACAATACAGCCCGAAGGCGAACGGGAGAGTCGAACAGACATCGGGCAAACTGACGTTGGTTTTCGCGAATGAAGCGGAAACGTGGCGGATTATTCGCGCAGAATAAAGGCATGGCATTCGGAATTTGAAGGGTATTTAAAAAAGGTTTGAAAATGGCACAAGATCAGTCTAACCCATGTAAAGCAAAGTCAAATTCTGCCGACGCCGGCAGCGTTTGGGCAAAGTCCTATATCAACGACGGCTATTTAATGCTTCCAGAAGTCATCAGATCAGAAGAATGCGACGCGTTGAAAACAGAGATGTTGAAAATCTTTCGCGGGGATTACCCGTGCGAAGCAATTCCACCGATGCCAGAGACGGCGAGCGACATGGAAGTATTGGATAGAATCATGTGCGTTGGTGAACCACATGTTTTCAGTCCGTTGGTACGACGTTACATTGAGCATCCAAAGATCTGTGAAGTGCTTCGCGTAATTGTGGGCGCACACATTCCATTTTGGGATGGTGGTGTGAAGTGTATGCAGTCGATGATGTTAAGCAAAGTCCCGGGACATACGGGTAACCCGTGGCATCAAGATGAACACCCGATTCCGACCCGGGATAGATCACTCATTGGCGTATGGATCACGTTAGACGATGCGACAGTTGAAAATGGATGTCTCTGGGTCTTACCGAATAGCCATCGCTCTGGTGTCATTTATGATCGGTTTCCACACGATAAACGCCATGAATTTGATAGTTGTCACGAAGCTTCGGGTTTTGATGACACAGACGAAATCCCGATTGAGATGCCAGCCGGTAGTGTTCTGTTTTTCAACGGCTACCTTTTACACCGCTCTAAAAAGAACCGTAGCGATAAATTTCGGCGTATACTTGTGAGTCACTACTGTTCGACGGCATCGTGGTTAGGCTGGAAAGGAGAGCGGAATTATCGGGGTGTCATCACCGTTGCCGGAGAGGACCCATATATCGATGAGGGGTATGTCGCGCCGAATGTATGGGCGCGATGGGAATAAGAGAACGGAAGGTTGGAAGACTGGGGGTATCTACCCTTCCAGTCTTCCATTTAAACACCAAGCACTGATGGCTACTTCAAGATTACCATGCGGCGGGTGCGTTGATAATCACCAGCGGTGAATGTATAGAAATAGACGCCGCTTGCGACAATTTCTCCAGTACCATCCCTACCATCCCAGTATACCGCTTTTTCTCGGCTGCGGTAGCTGCCGGGTTGCTGCGTCCCGAAATCTAAGTGGCGCACCAGTCTTCCATGGACATCGTAGATTTTCACCGTGACCCCTGCCTGCTCCGCCAAGTTATAGGGGAACCAAGTTTCGGGATTAAACGGATTCGGATAGTTCTGGAAAATCGTCGTCTGTTTAATATGTCCGAATGTCGTAAGCGTCTTCGATGTCGGGTCAATAGAAAAAGGGACATCAGCAGAGCGGAATCCGAGATCAATTGGATTATAGATAAAAGCGGATCCGGAGTTCCCTCCTGCACTATCATTACCTTTAGCACCGATGATAGCGAAGGCGCCGCCGATTGCAACCGATCCGCCAAATAGGTCGGATTGGTTTGTACCCGCCGAGACGATTCGGCGTTTTTCCACCCAAGACAATCCATCGCGTAGAAAAGAGTAAGCGGAACCTTTGTCGGCTTGTACCGAAGGGTCTTCGTCGGGGTCAACGAGTGGATGATCGTCCTTCCATGCGCCGATGATTGCCGTATCTTCGTGTAGTGCGACCGCTGCGCCGAACTCGTCGCCCGCTGCCGCATCAGTTGCAGTGAGTTTTGCCTGTTGGACCCAATCCTCTTGCGTCTCAACAAAAATATAAGCCGCACCCATGTTTTCCAGACTTCGATTCTCTTTAGGCGATCCGATAAGCGCGGTTCTTTCGCTAAGATCCACTGAATAGCCGAATTCATCACCAACACCGATATCGTTCGGCAGCAGTAGGACCTCTTCCGTCCAGTTGTTCCCGTTACGTATAAAGAGATAGGCAGCCCCTGAGTCGGGTCCCGCTGCGTCGCTGAGATGTGCACCCACAAGCGCGTTATCGCCATAAACAGCGACAGCGGATCCAAATTCATCTCCCAATACCGCGTTTTGGTGCGTCAGTTTTGCTTGTTGTGTCCAAGAGTTTCCGCTTCGGACAAAAATGTAGGCAGCCCCGGAATCCGTCCCGACCTCATCTTTTCCGTACGCACCGATTATAACCGTATTCTCATGCACAGCAACAGTTGCTCCGAACTTATCGAACATTCCGATATCTGTTCCGATTAATTTCGCCTGCTGTACCCACTCCTCAACCGCCCGGACGAAAACATAAGCTGCCCCAGCCTCCGGTCCGGCATCATCAACACCCGGCGCACCGATAACTATGGTTTCACCACTAATCGCAGCAGCATTCCCGAAGAGATCTCCAGCTTTTCCGTCTTCAGCAGTGAGTTTTGCTTCTTGTAGCCAAAGCGGGCCGCTCCGCTCAAAAACATAGGCAGCCCCGGCATTCGGTGCGAGGTCATCGTTTTGTTGTGCGCCCGAGACAGCAATATTAGCACTGATAGCGACAGCCGTTCCAAACTCATCATCAGAGGCAGTTTCGCCGTCACTCAACTTAGCAGTCTCCATCCAAGCAGCCTCTTCATTTTGCTGGAAAATATAAGCAGCACCCGAACTGGGTCCACCGGCACTATGCCTCGGTGCTCCGGCGATAATTTCGTTCCCTGCAATCGCGACAGCAAATCCCAGCTGATCACCGCCCTGTCTATCACCTGCGACTAACTTCGTATGTTGGTTCCAAAACGGCGGTTCATTTCGTGTAAAGACATAGGCAGCACCAACCTCCTCCTCACCCACTATAGCCCCAGTGGCTCCGATGACAGCGGTTTCACCACTGATAGCCACAGAAATACCGAAAGAGGTAGCACCGTCATGGTCAATAGGTATCATACGGATCCGAATGCGATTTCTTTTCTGCTCCCATCGGGTGCCCTCGCGTTCATAAATGTAAGCCGCGCCGGTTCCCCTGTTGCGAGGCGAGGTCACGACAGCGAAATCCCCATGTATAGCGACAGCATATCCGAAGTTATCTTCTGCCTTCGTATTGTTGCCAATAAGTTTCGCCTGTTGGGTCCATCCAAATTGGTCGCGTACAAAGACGTAGGCGGCACCAGCATCATTACCGGCTTCATCATCGCGAGTCGCTCCGATGATGGCGGTATTCCCATTAAATGCGACGGAAAAGCCGAAGTATGAGAAGTTAGCACCATCTGGTGCGAGGATCTTGGCTGTTTGATACCAGCTGGCTCCGATCCGTTCAAAAACATAGACGGCACCCCCATCTGCAAATGCTTCATTCCCACGATGCGCTCCAACAAGCGCAGTATCCCCATCAATTGCTACGGAGATACCAAAATAATCACCCTCCGTTTCGTCAGATGCAACGAGTTTTGCCTGTTCCACCCATTCCGTCCCCTGCCGTGTAAAGATATAGGCAGCACCTGAGTTCGTCCCGACTCCATCTTTCCCCGGAACACCCACAATGACGTAATCGCCACTTACCGCGAGTGTTGTGCCGAGTTGATCGCCACTTGTTGCGTCGCTGGCAGTCAGTTTTTGATGTTGCACCCACCCCGTTTCAGTACGAAGAAAGATTTGAAGCGAACCCGTATTTGTACCGACATCGGTGTCATCCTTGGGAACACCTATCAAGGCATAATTACCGCTGATCCCGACACTTGCGCCGAGATTGTCCTGGAGGACAGCAGCCGTTGTGTTGAGCTGCACCCGATCAGCACTGCTCTGCATGACCACCCCAATTCCGAGGAATAAGGTTAGCATGATTACTTGCAATTTTCTCACTTTTTTTCTCCCATTTAATGTTCCTTCAGGTTCCCCAAAATAAAAAACAGATAATTTGCTCGGAAATTTCTTTTTCCCGTTTGCTAACAAAGACTCTATTTATTAATGACACAATTTTCGGGCGAAAAGGGTGCATTATTTTAGCGGAATTCTGAAAACGCTACGCTCTACGCTCGACCTCATTCGGCTACACTGAGTCTACAGATTGTTTTCGCCGCGTCATCGCCGTACCAGAGTGCAGTGCCATCCCACGTAAGCCCATGCGGTTCGCCGGGACATGTGACAGTCCTAAGAACCTCACCAGATTCAGGGTGGATTCGGTAAATGATACAGTCATTTGTATCAGCGTTCCAAAGTGCCTCTCCATCCCAAGCGAGTCCGTGGGCGCGACCACCGGGTGTCGGCATTTCAGCAAGGATTTCACCGGTTTCGGGACCCTGCTTCACGAAACGACTGGTGTTCATGTCAACACTCCAGAGGTGTTCACCATCCCACGCCAATCCGTGTGGTCCTTCACCTGGCGATGAAAATTGTGTAACGACTTCAAGTGTTGGCACCGTGAGTTTGTAGAAAGTCTGCTGCCAGATGCTGTTATACCAGAGATATTCACCATCC
This sequence comes from Candidatus Poribacteria bacterium, assembly GCA_009845505.1. Classification (GTDB taxonomy): domain Bacteria; phylum Poribacteria; class WGA-4E; order WGA-4E; family WGA-3G; genus WGA-3G. The sequence continues at coordinate 9,171 of VXZL01000496.1, forward strand.
GCTTCTAAACCAGATGAACCCGGGAAAGAGGGTGAAAGTGTTAATTCAACTTCCCCTGTCTGAGGGTGGATTTTGTGAATAGGACCGGGACCTTCAACACTCCAGAGTGACGTTCCCTGCCATGCGAGCCCATTTGTGCCAGCACCGGGAGCCGGTATTTGATGTTCAGATGTTACTTCACGCATTTTTATCGTTTCTCCGTGATGACCGTTCTGTTTCTAAAAGTGCGTCCTGAATTTCAGTAATAACCTCTGTTTGCGTCTCAACAGTTAATCGCGTCTGTAATATTCGTTTGGCAGCGTCGCCTCCGATTCTCCCTAACGCCCATGCGGCATGGCTTCGGATTAGAGGTTCGTCATCGGCTAATGCGCCTTTGAGTGCCGGAATAGCACGCCGTTCTCCCCAATTACCGATGGCAACAAGTACGTTTCGCAAGAACCCACGGCGTTTGGCGCGTTTGATAGGACTCCCTTTGAAACGACTGCTAAACTCTTGCTGCGTCATGCCAATAAGCGACAGCAGCTTCGGGGCAAGGTTTCCGTCGCGTGGATGGAACCCTGGCTCGGTTGTCGGAACAGCTTTACTGTTCCATGGACAAACCTCTTGGCAGATGTCGCACCCAAAAATGAGGTTCCCCATTTTAGGGCGAAGTTGCTTCGGAATGCTCTCCTTTAGTTCGATGGTGAGGTAGGAGATACAGAGCCGAGAATCAAGCAGGTTCGGCTCAACAATTGCATCTGTCGGGCATTCCTCAATACAGCGTGTACAAGTGCCGCAACTTCCGCGGAGCGCCGGTCCCTCTGATTCCAAGACAGCACCCACAAGAATCTCAGAGAGAAAATACCACGAACCCGACCGCCAATGAATCAGGTTCGTATTCTTACCAATCCAACCGATACCTGCCTTTTGGGCATACTCTCTTTCGATAACGGGAGCGGTATCCACACAGACCCGGGTCTTTAATTCACCTTCAGCAGCCTGCTTAATAAATTCAACGAGTTCTACAAGCCGTTCACGAATAAGTTCGTGATAGTCATCGCCCCAAGCATACCGAGAAATCTGCCCGCGTCCGGGATCCTCAGCAAGTGCTTTTGGTGGATCCAACGTATAATAGTTCATTGCGAGACTAATAACAGATTTTGCCTCTGCGAGGAGTTGACGGACATCCGTTTTGAGAGGAAGATGCTTCTCAAGATAGTGCATCTCCCCGGCATATCCGTTTTTCACCCACTGCTGGTAGCGTGCGATTGTTTCACTGTGTGCTGCGGGTATAATTCCGACGAGTTCAAATCCGAGTTCATGTGCGCGCACTCGAATTTGTTCCGTTAGCGTTGCCATTACAGAGTCCCGCGCGGATAAGAGCCGAGAACATTGACCTCCCGACACAATTCTTTAAGCTGCGCAAGTGCGACGATGACGCGTTCATCGGCAATATGCCCTTCCATCTCAGCAAAGAAGATATACTCCCAAGGTTTGGTTCGCGATGGCAGAGATTCCAGATAACTCAGATTCAACTGTGCTTGGTCTAAAATACCGAGGGCTTGGTGTAGTGCCCCAATCTTGTCAGGAATTGCGAAAAAGAGCGATGTCCGATCATAGCCACTTGGGTCTGGCATACACTTTCCGATGACGAAGAATCGGGTTGTGTTATCAGGTTCATCCATAATGGAGTTTGCAACGATTGGGACCTGATAAATTTCGCTTGCGAGTTCACTTGCGATTGCAGCAGCGGCGGGTTCTTGTGCAGCCCGTCGCGCCGCCTCAGACGTACTCACCACCTCGACCTGTTCAGCGTTACTGAGATAGCGACTCAGCCATGTCTTACACTGTGCGAAAGGTTGGGGGTGTGAGTAGACGCACCGAATTTCTGTGAGGGATGCCTTCGACAAAAGGTGCTGTTTTATGGGCTGGAATGTCTCTGCACAAATCCACAACGGCGTGCGTTGGAAACGTTCCAAAACATCGCGAACGGTCCCTTGTACTGAATTTTCAATAGCCACTACACCGTAGTCGGCTCTACCGGTTTCGACCTCTGTGAAAATGTCAGCCTGTGGACGGACCGGGACCAACTCAGTTGATGCCCCGAAATGAGAGAGTGCTGCCACGTGTCCGAAACTGCCGACGGGACCGAGGAAAGCGACGCGCTCTGATTCCTGCAAAGAACGGGAAGCAGATAAAATCTCCGTCCAGATTGCTTCCAGCGCGGTTTCAGGAAACTCACCTTGATTCTGCGCTTTCAAACGTTCAATAATCATCTTCTGCCGATTCGGAACGTAGACTTGCGCGCCTCCTGTTTCTGCTTTCGCCGCACCGACCTGCTTGGAAATTTTAGCCCGTTTCTGTAGAAGGCGTAAAATCTGGTCGTCAATCTCGTTAATCTGGTCACGGTACTTTGTCAATTCCAAAGAAATGGGTCTCCGTGTTATCGCTAATCACTAATCGCTGACCACGGTTCGCGAAGAGCGGTTTGCGGTCAGCGGTTCGCGAAAAGCCAACTAACGATCCAATTTTTTCATAGCAGCGATCATCTCATCGTCTGAGGGGTTATTTTGTACCATCTCAACGAACTCCTCAGCACTTACCTTGTGTTCCTCCAGGAACAACTTATCTTGGGGTCACGGATAGATATACTCACCGATAATGCCCTGCAGCTTCGCATTGGCTTTATCGGCAATTCTGGCTAACCACGGGATATCCCCGATAATCATATCCCGGTGCCGTGGTTTCCAATCAAGAGCCATGAGTTTCACCTCCTTTTTTTAGCAATTAGCAGTCAGCAGTCAGCAGTCAGCAAGAGTGTGTAACTTTACCGACGGCCGATGGTTTCCGATAGACATTTACTGTGTATTTCCCTCAAGTTGACGTAAAGTGTCCTCTAAAAGTTGAAGGACGCGTCCATATTCTGCCCAGTCGCCAGCGCGTTGTGCGTCTTGCGCTTGATTAAAATAGCGACTGGCTTGTTGAATAAGACCTATCAGTGAGGTCTGATTTGTACCGGTGTCAGTTGCGATTTCAGTCGTTGGTGTCGTAGGAGTGGCTTGAAGCGTCGTTCTCTGTCCGAACATCTTGACGAGTGCTTCCTCCAGACTCTCACCCCAGACGACTTCATTGCCGTATCCAATAACGACTCTCCGCAATTCGGGAATAGCGGTTTTCTCATCTTCAGATTGTATGTAGATAGGCTCAACATAAAGCAGAGAGTCATTCATTGGAAGAATCAGGAGATTACCGCGTAAAACCCGGGAGCCTTGCGTATTCCAGAGACTAATCTGTTGAGAAATATCGGGTTCTTGGCTAATAAAGTTCTCAACTTGCATAGGTCCAGCGACCTGTTTTCCCTTCGGGAAGCGGTAAACGAGGAGTTGTCCGTATTGGGGCAGATCACACCGAGCGGCGAGCCATGCTGTCAAATTCGGTTTATTGAGTGGCGTGTATGGCAACATCAACATGAATTCGGCTCTCTCTTGCCCGGGCAGTCTGATAACCACATAGTAAGGCTCAACGGGTTGCCCATTTACGCCGGAACTTTGTGGTACCTGTTGTGGTAGAAACGGGTTCCTTTGCTGCGGTTGGACAACTTGCCGCGTCTGTGCGTCTGTATTGTCATAGAGTTCCCTGCCGATCTCCCATTTATCTTCACCCGCATAAAAGGTTACAGGGTCTTTCATGTGATAATCTTGGTAGACGCGCGCTTGGATGAGGAACATAGAGGTCGGATAGCGGATATGCGTTTTGAGTTCCTCCGGCATGTCTTCAAAGGATTTGAAAAGGTCTGGGAAGATTCTGCGATAACATTCTGCAATAGGGTCTTGTTCTCGTTCCATGACGTAAAAATCGACAGAACCGTCGTAAGCGTCTACAACGACTTTAACAGAATTTCGGATATAGTTGCCCCAGGGTTCAGCATTTCGCTGCGTATTTGCAATCTGCCGTCTTCTTTCGCTAACGAATTCTTCCATAGAAACGGCATAGGGATAGCGATGTGTAATGGTATAGGCATCAATTAGCCAAACAAGCCGTCCCTTATAGATAATGACGTAGGGATCACCGTCATAGCGCAAGAAGGGTGCGATTTTCTGTACGCGTTCCCTGATATTCCGATCATAGAGAATTTTACTTGTTGATGAAATTTCACCCGGTAAGACGAAGTTAATCTCGTTATTGAATTTGAGCATATACACGAGTTTTCGCCAGAAAGAACTTAGCGGCACGCCGCCTTGCCCTTGATAGGCATATTCGGCATACTGCTGTCCCTCTTGGGGATAATCAAATTCAAGCCCTTGGCTTCGATTTGGGTGTACGATAACGTAACGATTCGTGCGTTCACCATAATAGATACGGGGTCCTGGGGTTTCACCAAACCGGTGTTGCCACTGTTCATCGTAGTCAATAGGCGGCAAGCCTTGAATATACATGTGCGGTTTCCCGTCAACAATTTCGTTAACAGGGCTGACGACTGCGCCGTATCCGTGTGTATAGGTATAGGTTTGCTTATACCAATCATTTCTGATTTCCACGGGGAGTTCGTTGATGTTGAGTTCCCGTCCGGCGAGCATCACCTGTCGAATTTCACCATCAACGGTATAACGATCGATATCCACATCATTGAAGTCGTATTGCGATCTTAATTCTTGGAGTTGACGGAAAGTTCTGCGTAAGGGTCGCCAATCCCAGAGACGGATGCTGTTAAAAACAGGGGCATTCTCCTGACTCCTTATGTCCTCATAACTGAGTTGCTCCGTGAGGGGATATTCCTGTTCTGTCACGGTGTTTTCAGCCAAGCCGTAAGCTTGAAGCGTCGCTTTGATATTATAGTTGATGTAATCCGCTTCCAACACCTGTTTTCTGGGTTCTACCTGCCATCTTTGTATAGCGACAGGGTAGGCTTGTCCAAGGAAACCGGCAATTAGGAATACAGCGAACCCACCGAAAGCAAGCGTGTTGCTTTTGAGAAAGACGCTAACAATAAAAACCAATGCGCAAAGCACTGTGATACCGAGCATAATCCACAATACTGGAAGCCGTGCTTGTATCGCGGCGTATCCACCGCCCCCCCGTACCACGTCATTAGAGGTATACAGCAGATCATACATGACAAATTGATAGTTCCACGCTCGACAGAGGAGCGTTATCCCGACAAGCGTGAACAGATGCGCTTTGACATTGAAAGGTGGGCGGAATCGAAACTGGCTGGTATCCCCAGTGACTAGCCCGTGGAAAAAGTAGATGACGAGTGCGAATATGGTCACCAACAAGAAAATCCCGAAAAGCGTTCCACAAATGTAACGCCAGAACGGCATTTCAAAAACGTAGTAGGTGACATCCTTGTTGAAAATTGGGTCGCGTGCGGGTGAAGTGAAAAACGCTTTTTGCCCGGCTTCTATCTGAACGGACGTATTTAATCGAATCGCGCTGCTCAACACAGCCTCAACGCGGGCTTCCTGATTTGTGCCATCAACCTGAACATTTATCGGATCCCCAACCTTTATATTTTTCGCTTGAAGTTCCAAGGGTGTGACGGGAATTTCGTTAGAATCCAAATTTGCTTCTACAATAATAGGTGTAGCAGCGGGAAAAACGAGTTCATCGGCGTTTTGAAAACGTAGATAAATTTCCCATCGGTCACTGGCTGTGTAGCCCATCAAGATACTAAACAGTACTGCGAGAAGCGTTAGCCCCCCATAAATTAACCTTCGCGTAGCACCCGGATCGTCTGTGGCACCGTCTGTGAAGTCTGCGCCTCCCATAAAAGCCGGGCTGAGATAGGCGGGTGTGAATCGGTAGATGATGAAAAGATTCGTTAAGAGGATTACCAAATAACAGAGCCCAACAACTGCCCCGACACCGATTTTTGTTGTGAGAATTTTAGCGTAAACGCCCCAATAGTCAACTACCTTAAACCATAGGTAATCCGGGTAAAGGTTCACCCAGGTAGCAACGAGTCCTCCGATAATTGCGAGGACGACGACAGTGGGAATCAAGCGTTTGGTTCGTGAATCCATAGTATTCCTTTTCTAAGGGTTATTAGTTTTCAGTTTTTAGAGAGAATCTTGTGGCAGTAAAAACGTTCTCACCTGCCACAACGAGTTACTGACAACCGATAACTGAAAGTGAGCGTAGCGAACGTCCTGACAACCATTAAAAGGCTTGTCCGAGTCCGAGGTGGTACTTGATACCGGGTTCTAATCCGGTGAGATCGGTCAATCGTGCTGCGGCGAAATCTACCGAAAACACACCGAGTTGCAGTCGAAGCCCAATTCCGATGGAGGCTTTAACATCGTCAAGCCGCAGTCGATTGTTTTCCCAAACAAAGAGCGTGAAGGGGTTCTCTGGTCCGTACTGCCAATCCGACCATGCGCCTCCCATATCGGCAAAGAGGATGCCGCGAATGCCGCCGAGGGTCCATGGAACGGGCCATCCGAAGTGCAGTATATCTATGAAGGGAATACGGACTTCCAAGTTGAGGAGCCCGATGCGCGTGCCGACTAAGGCTTCATAATCATAACCCCGTATTGTGTCAATGCCGCCGAGATAGAAGTAGGATTGGTCAGCACCAAAGTTACTGCCGAGCAATAACCGCGCTGCAATAGTGGAACGTCTTCCGAGTCCGAAGTAGCGGCGTGCGTCAAAAATAACGTTTGTCAGTGCGAGTTCGCTTCCAAGTGCGGGGAAGGATTGCTCAAGTTCGATGCGGTAGCGCGAGCCGGTATAAGGTTCCCACTCCCGCCACATCGTTGTGTCCCCAACAAAGGCGAGAGAGCCAACAGTGAGTAGCCCTCTATCGTCCTCATAGGGATCGAGAGGTTCCCTTGTTTGGAAGTTAAAGGAAAACGGTTTCGAGTACATCGAGAATGCCAAATCGAGGCGGTGGTATCTGTCAAATGGATAGTTGAGATAGGCGCCGAGCCCAGTAATCCGCTGTAAAATGCCGCGTCTGCTCTGGATACCGCCTAAAATATGGTATTCATGATAGTTATAAATCATCGCGCCAATATCGGTTCGGTGTGTCAGAAATCCGTACTGTGCGATGAAATCCGGTGCGAGATAGCTGGACTGATTCATCACACTGACCCCAACGCGATGGTTGCCGAGCATATCACTACCGACGATTTGTACCGAGCTTCTCAGGATACCGTCGGCACCGAAAGTAAAATCTGGAAAGATTGCATCCAAAACGAAAGAGGATCGTGTACTGTACTTCCGCTTAGCAATCCTATAATTCTCTGGTTCTTCAGCCGTCAAAATCGCGGAGGGTTCCTCGACATCTGCGACTTCAATTTTCTCCTCAATGGTTTTGGACGTGTCCATGAGACAGACGTCATATTTTCCGTTCTGGTATGCACTAAAGAGCAGGTGGTCTCTATCCGGTGACAGACTCGGATTAAAACAGCCCGTCATGATGTTGGTAAGACGTGTAAGTTCAGCCTTTAAAGATGCGTCTGCAGATTTCTGCGTTTCCTCTGGGGATACGAGTAACTCGGCATCTGCGGGACTATCAGTCTGCTGGACATCGTGCGTTTCTTGTGTGGTATCCGTGTTTTCCTGTGCGCTGGTTTTCTCCACAATCTTAAGTTCATAGACATCGTAAATCCCTTGGGCATCCGAGCAGAAAAGGATTGATTCCGTCCCTGGTGTCCACGTTGGACTGATAGCGTTATAGGTATTATCGGTCAGGACGCGTTCGGTTTCGCTATTAAGGTCTATAAGGACGAGCCTATTTTTCCCGCCGCGCTCAGAGGCGTAGAGGATCTTATCAGCTGTTGGATGCCATGAGGGGTGTGTGTCGTTGAAAGGATCGAAAGTGAGCCGCCTGATTTCACCGGTCAACAATTCAATAATATAGAGGTCTGTCTGTCCGTCTTTGAGTGCAGCAAAGATGATACGTTCACCGCTCCCATCATAGTCTGGAGACGTAGCGTTATCAAAATCGAGTTCAAAGTATTGCGTCAGCTCCTCTGTCAAAATGTTGACTTCAAGGAGATAGTTTGCATCGTGATATTTAGCGATGAAGGCAATTTTGTCCCCATCGGGTGCCCATGCGAGGCTTCTGCCAAACCCCCCGAAATCCGTACGGATCTCCTCATACTTCTCGCGGAAAAGTCGCTTGGTGACCCGTTTGATGCGTTCACCGGTTTTTGCAGACATGAGGACAATCTCAAGGAATCCTTCATTTCCTGTGACATAAGCGATAATATCGCCGCTTGGGGACCAGATGGGTTTAATATTATGCGAGTATTTCGATTTCTCGGTCAAATTCTTCGAGACGAGGTCTGGCAACTCCCTATCCTCAATAAGGGGCCAGTACCGCTTTCGTACCGTCTGTCTCCACGCCTTATCAAATTCCTCAAGTTCTATACCGAGTACTTCTATGAAAACCTGGTTGATATCCTTTGTCCGACTTTGTCGTAAGCCTTGCAAAATTTCAGCGATTTTTTCCCGTCCATAAGTTTCTGTGAGATATGCTACCGCCAATTGCCCTAACTTATATCCAACAAACGGTGAGCTGAGTCGATTGAAGTTGTGGAGTTGCGGCAAGGGTACAATATTGTTATTCATACTTGCGTCGCGAATCACCATTTCGCCGATGGCATCGTTATCTTCGGCAAAGTAGTCTGCCATTCCTTCTATGAACCAGATCGGTGCGGAATAGAGAAACTCGCCGCTATAGATACGGGCATGCGGTTTCTGATAGATGATGTCGTACTGGAAAATATGGATGAGTTCGTGGAAGATCACTTCTCGAAACGCTTCAAGCGAACCGGTGAAAGGTATAACGATGCGATGTTTAAAGAGTTCAGCGAATCCGCCGATGCCTTCGTGGAGTTCTTGGAGGATTATGTTGGTTTCCTGAAAATCTTTGTGGGATTTGTAAAGGATCAGAGGCGTTCTGTCTCGGAGCTCATGTTCAAAATCAGCACTGTGTTGCTCGTAAGCCTCCTCAGCAATCGCGGCCATGATCGGAACAAGTTTTGCTTCACTCGGATAATAGTAGATATCAAAATGCTCTGTTTTATGGATGTGCCACTCGAAACGTTGTGCTGTAATCTTATTTTTTCCGAAACTTTGTGCCCACGTGACACACGGAATAGCGAATAGCAGACCGCAAATAGCAAATAGCAAATAGCAAATTGCTAACCGCCAACTGC
>VXZL01000560.1 GCA_009845505.1 Candidatus Poribacteria bacterium
AAATAGAGGATCTCATCGTCAAAAATATCACCAGTATAGATATAAAAACGCGAGTTGCGGGTTTATGGGCAAAACTCTATGAACCGATGGTCCTAAAACAAACGCCTCCAATCGTTCTTATCATGGAGCCGCTGGAAATTCTGTCAGAAAACCTATCAAGCGATGGAGAGATGCTCTTCCTCAGCTTCGGCATAAAAACGTACATTCAAGCCAACATCGGAGAGACCTCAACCGATTCAGTCTCCCACGTGGGTCCCGGCGCCGATTTGCCGAATATTCATTTCGTGGATTCACTCGAATCCGGCTACCATATTATCGCGCCAATCGACGTAACTTACGCTACTATTGAAAACTTCGCCAAGCCGCATGTCGAAAAAACACACAAACTCAAAGGTGTTGACACATTCGTTGAAAATTTAACACTCCACGGTAGCGGTACGCAGCTGGCGGCAGGTGTTGGATTTAGCATGCCATCTTTCGGAGCAAACGGGCAGCTTTACATGCTCGGAACACTTGTGTATAACGCAACCACAACATCGCTTTCTGTCACCGAATTCGATTATTCTCTGACAACCCAAAGCCTACTCTTAGAAGTCGCTGAACATGTAGGCGAAGGGATTTTCCCAAATCTACGCACGACTGTTGAAGAAAAGCTTCTTTTTCCTTTAGAAGCAGAACTCACGACACTGCGTGAAAGATTATCAGACGTTATCGCAGACCGTTCGATCGGTCCTTACCTCCACTTGCACGGCACTGTTGATACCCTCACACCAGAGACGCTCTATCTCACACAGGAAGGTGTGCGCGTCCCCGTCCGTTTACAAGGCAACTTGACATGTGAAATTACTCTCAACGCCTCAAACGCGCCATAGCCCTGAACGCATCGGTTCGCACTTCAAAGCAGAAAACTATATCCAGCTATACACCGCCGACCTCAGCACAAGGCTTAACAGGGGCCAGAAGCATCCCATCAAAGCCTCGCCCAACACCAAACCGATGAAAAACGGTACTGCTTTCCGATACGCATTGATACCGCCGAGTCGTAAGATAATCCATTTTGTCACCATCGCAATGAACAACGGAAACCAGATTACATCCGTCGTTCCCGGTGCAACGCCAATCACATAGCCAGCTGGATGTAAGGGACACCACACGAAACGCGACCGCAAAAATATAATCCCCAAATTCGCCGCAAAGGCTAACCCTAACACCGAGGTTGCGAGCCAGTCTGTCGGCTTCGGGCTCACCAACCACGACGAAAGAAAGTTGTAGGTATCCGCACCACCGGCATGGATCTGCTCCGAACCCGCGGCAACCCCCTCACTATAAATCGCATACGGATAGAGAATAAGTCCCGATAAGATACCGGCGAGACTCGCAATGACCAATACGCCGAACATTGTCCGGTTTCGGATACCTGTGCGCTCGGCAAGCTTGAACGCCTCTAATTGGTCGGGCATTGGATGCGTCCGGAAAGAGGCGTAACTTGCGCCACTGAGCCAATTCAACAACGAGAGCATTGTCAGATTTCCCGCTCGTAAACGTCGCGTGCCCAGCAGCGAAATTATCATATATTGCGGTGTTAGATAACCGATAGCGTGGATTGGTGGCCCCAGTTCCGCCCGCATTCGCGTCAATCCGACCACAATCAGAAGATAAACACATATAAAAATTGCAAACGCCCAGAGCGTCATTCCGCTACGAACACAAAAAATTGCGAGGAGCAGTACACAGACTCCAAGCATTATGACAGCACTCCGATGCGAGATTGCTTCAGTTCGCGACTCAGCGCGATTCGGACGCACGACTTGTTTTAGCACAGATGTCAAGTGATGTCGGGCATACCAGCACGCAATCGCGAGGAGTGCTAATAACGCCCCTGCCCCCTGTTCTCCTAAAAACGGGTAGCCTTGTAATGTTGCTATACCTACCGCACTTCCGAATAGGAGCTGGACTTTCTTCATAAGGTAGAAAAACGTACACGAGAACGCTAAGTCTAAGGGTAAAATAAAAGAGAAGCCTATGAGATAGGGATGAAACCGCAACGGTGTACTGCCCATCGCGTTCCACGGTTTCTGTGTAAAATAGATATTAAGGTTATATTCTCTGACAGGAATGTGCGGAAGCACGGGAAAAAAGAATTGCAATCCGTTGAGTAGGTTTATGCCTACGGCTATCGCGAAACCGAACCAAAGCAACCGATTGAAAAAAATACGACGGTTGGTTGTAATCTCAAGCGGGATTTGGATAATCGGATACGCCAGCTTTTCGTTTTCTATCCACTGCTTGCGGATGATAGAAGTCAAACACAAGAAGATCATCATCAACAGGAAAATAACCACCGACCAAGAGAGTATCGGTACAATCCAGTGCTGTACATACCCTTCTGTAAAAAAGTTGACCTCGCCTTCATAAAAATCGTTGACCGCCCTTGGGTCTTTCACCACAAGCCATTCGGGAAGATAATGGAAGAGCAATGCCTCCCAATCGTTCTCTGGGGTCGCGAAGCGAAACGCGTAAGGTATCAGTCCCATGAGGCGTGGCAGACAATCGTGTCCGGAAAACGCGCTGCCCACAGCGAGCATGCTGTAAACCACAAGCAGATCGCGCGGCTGTAGCGCGACCCGCGGAAAAATACGCTGGACCCCCATGTTCAGCAGTGTCATCATCAAAATGCCAAACATCACATTGACAGACATTGCAACCGTCGTCAGATGTGCGGTATGCCAGATCATTTCTACATACGCTATCCAGTAGCTATTCGCGATAATGAGAACCGTGCCAATTAATACCGCACGTTTTGCAATCCGCTGCGAGGAATGCCGATCCGTATTTTGCATATCTTTAGGAGAAGGACGAAAGTAACTTAGTTTTTCAGTAGCCTTAGGTGTCTGTTCGCTGCTCACCAGCAACAGGTGGGGCCCGAGCACCTAAAAACTAAATCGTTCTGGTGTATATTTTGGTTAGAAAACTTAGAATTGTAGATTGGAGTGGGTGTTAGCGTCTATCTTGCGAGTCGCAACCTACCCTATGTTGAAATCTATAATTTTTTCTATGCTATATCCGTGATAATATGTTATACTAAATGTAGGTGGTTGTCAAGATTTTTATTGGATAGGCGAACCTTTCGGCGAGAAATTATCAGGTTTCGTCATTGGC
>VXZL01000194.1 GCA_009845505.1 Candidatus Poribacteria bacterium
TTACCATAGTTTGTGAGCGATATGGCGCAAACTGAAAGTTTACGCTACAAGTGGCAAGCTTTATCAAACTCACGTAGTCTGGAATATGCCAAATCGCGCAGAAGTGTTACCACATAGCCTCTTTAACTTATAACTTACAACTTATAACCTATAACTCAAAAAAAGGAGCAAACAGTTAATATGTTTCCACACAAACCTATATCCGTTTTAACCCTCTTAACCGTTACACTCGTCTTATGCCTCTGTTCACAGTGGTCCGCGATGGCACAGTTTTCAGAACAGAGGCTTATACCCCTTGTTGTTCAGGCATCTGCAGATAGCAATTCGGACAATAAGTACGCTCCTGCGACTTCCGACGTTTCCCGCAGAGAGAATCCTGTTGGGATCGACATCGGTCCTTTGTACCTCATCGAAAACGCAGATACAGTAAACCTGCCTGCACACGACTTTGCCGTCTACGGACGGGCACCGAGAGGATACCCTACGACTACGACTACCAATCCCGACCCTGATACTTATGACGGTGCAGGCTCTGCCGAGGCGGGCATCTTAGTCCACGTCCCTTATGAACATATCCGGCACTCAATGTTACAAGAGCCGAATTCAACGCGGATGCCCGACTTAGAGACGTTCTTCGATTTCGGAGGCACCCTTGAACTCGTCACAGCAGAGGACAGCTCCCTCGCCATGCGCGATATCGTCATCAGTGAGATTATGTGGGCAGTGGATAGAGGGATTGACAATTCACCAGACGGCGGGGGAATAATGGTTCCAAATCCAAATTACGATCGTTCCCTTCCCGTAGATCAGAATACGAATCCAGAAACGATAACCATAAGGGTTCCACAACTCCAGAACCAAGAGGTGCAGTGGATTGAACTCTACAACACCACGAATGCAGCCATTACAGAGACACTCTATTTCTTGTTCACCCCATTTGTGAGCCATCCCACCCGAGACACCGTAACCTTTGGCGGAACGACCTACAAAGTCCTTGATTCCATAGATACCCTCTTCGCGGGACTCTGGAAACTGCCGGGGAAAAGCGGCGATAGACCGAACACGGCGTTCGTCTCTGCTTATCGGGCTATCGACTACAATACCGTCGAGGATGGCGACCTGGACAGGGCAGCACAATTGGCGGGGATTCCGTTTGGTGCCAATCCGAACAGTTGGCAAGCGACCCCGGCGAACGGACGCAGAAATACAGACATAAAAATCATCGCTGGCAATGCTGTCATTGAACTCCTCTCTATCAGCACACCCGGTGCGAAACACGTCACGGGTATCCACGTCGGACGACTGCAGCAATCTGCTGTCAATTCTGACATCATTGTTATCAACGAAGTCCGCAATGATACCTCAAATGCCAACGTCGACTGGGTGGAGTTAAAAAACGTCAGTTCCGGTATGCAGCAGCTGAAAGACTGGGAACTCAGTATTGTGACCGCAGCCGGCACGGACACCGATCTCGTGGATCTTCCCGAATACGAGATAGATTCCGGCGAGATTCTCCTGCTGGTGAACGAAGACCCGTGGGTGACACCCCTCGCTGCAGGGGCGAATGCCGCGAATATGGATGAACAGCAGAGAGCGGGCGCGACGGCTTATGTTGTCGATTCACGTTTGAACCTGCCAAATACGGGGAAGTTCATGCTCCTGCTGCGGAATAACCCGAACAAAAACGGCAAGGATGAAAATATTCAGGATTACGCCGGCAACGGGTTCTTTGAAGATTTTTCTGCCAATGTGAGCACACAGTTCTGGCCCCGTGTCGGACAGTATAAATCCGCTGCCAGCAGCATCGCCGCTTTCGGAGACAACACCTTCGCCTCACGCGACCAAGCGTGGCAGCGGAAACGCTATCAGGCAAACGATGGACACCACAAAGATGCTTGGGAAGCCGTCGGACCCAAAGGCGGTCTCGGCTACGACCCGAATGCCGATCTCTCCACCTCTCCCGGCACCCCCGGCTACGAGAGAGCCGCACTCAAATCTGCGACGGATAGACTCGTTGATGGTGAAATCAGCATCAGCGAGATTATGTATGACCAGGGTCTCAACGGCAGCACGCCACAGTGGATTGAAATCTACAACTCTTCGCTGACCGAAGCCGTGAATCTCAACGGCTGGGAACTCCAAATCCACAATCTCCACGACGCTGAAGGTCGCTATATTGACGGCACAATCAAGTTTAAAGATATAACCGTCCTCCCAAATCAGACGGTCCTCGTTGTCGCCAGAAACGCGACGACGAATCTTCCAGACGGTCGCGTCTATAATATTTATGTCAACCACCGTCGCGATCTGAACATGAGCCGTTTAGATCTGCTCCTGAATCCGATGGGTTTCTATCTAAAGTTGACGGACAAAGGCAATCCGAACCTCCAAGGCGACGATATGGTGATTGATGAGGTCGGGAACATCGCAGCTCGCGGTGCCCGCACGGTAGAATGGGCATTGCCCGAAACGGGTGGCGAGCAGCGCCGATCCATCGTCCGGTTATACGGGATAGCCTTTAGACCCGAAGAAAACGGGTTTGACGGTGAACCCGATCCCCCCGAAGATGGACTGATGGCGGAAGCCTGGATACTCTTTTCAAAAGACGGTCCGAGTCCGAACTACTACGGGGCGCGCGATGACTTAGCGAATCCCGGGTATCGGAAAGGCGGTCCCGTGCCTGTTGAATTAGCAAGCTTCCGACCGGTGCGGACGGAGAATGGTGCCGTCCTCATCAAGTGGCGCACGGAATCTGAGTTGAACAACGCCGGATTCAACATCTTACGGAGTGAAAATCGGGATAAGGATTTCCAAGTGATTAACATCAAGGGCATCATTCCCGGAAACGGCACGAGCAGTGAGGAGCATCTGTATTCCTACACAGATACGACTGCGAAGCTGAATGTTGTCTACTATTACCGGATAGAGGATGTCTCTTTTGACGGAACGCGTCGGATGCTGGCAACCGTTCGCTTGAAAGGGGAAGTCTCTGCAGCTGACAAACTCACCACGAGGTGGGGCGATTTAAAGGCGAGAGACTAAGCGAATACAACCGGGCGGGGTCCTCCATCCGTCCGGTTATCATATTGTAGGGCAGCCCTTGTGGCTGCCCATTTTTGCTGCCTGTTTTTGGGTGAAGGTAGGTAGGGGCAGCC
>VXZL01000217.1 GCA_009845505.1 Candidatus Poribacteria bacterium
ATTTTTTGCGTATTTTTGCGAGGGCATCGCGAGTTGAAAGTTTGCCGCTACAAGAATCTGTCGGGAATCGGAGTTCCCTCCTACAGAAGAATTGAATGGCTCTGGCAGAAAAACAGAAGTCGCGTGTTTTTTCAAGCGACTTCTGCTATACTTCACCTTAAAACTAACTATTTTTTGAGGCGAATCATCACCCAAACGTATCAAAAAAGACTTGTCGTGCTTAATCAAGAAGCGAGTCAAAATCACAGACTACAAATATGGGTAACAGATCGTCATGCCTAAATTAGCAAAAAGTCCGCTTCGGTACCCTGGTGGTAAATCAAGGGCATTGAAACAGATTCTGCCGCTGATTCCGATGAACAAAAGTTATTGAAAGCGGTCGGGATTTGGAAATCCGTCCTATCTGGGTTTTGTAAGCAAATGTGCGGGCGGTAATTCGCCTGTCAATGTTTTTAAGAACGCAATCAAATCACTTTGTTCCTGTTCGCTGAGATGAAGGGGTTCTATCGGCACACTACCTATACCCGGAAATCCGTTGGTGAGACCGCCAGCATTCTTAAATGCGATCACCGATTCAAGTGTTGGAAATTCACCGGTATGGAAATAAGGTGCCGTTATCGCAACGTTTCGCAACGTCGGTGTTCTGAACGCGCCTTGATCCTCAGGTTTCGTTTCCAGAAGACGCAGCATCTCTTCAGACGATTCTCTGGAAACGCTATAGATACCCGCACTGTTGAATATATTCGCTAAGAGTTTCGGGATCCCTTGAAATCGTCCTTTGTCTTCTGTCAAACCGTCTTGTGGAATGCCGATGTTATGAAATGCATTGTCCGTAAATCTCGGTGTATTATGACAGTCAACACAACCGCCTTTGCCGATGAATACTTTCAAGCCGCGCTTCGCCTCAGCCGAGATTGCTGTCTCATCACCTGCGATATACCGATCAAATGGTGCATCGGGGGTAATTAAAAGGCGTTGGTATGCCTCAACTGCCTTACCGATGTTTGAGAAGATGATGTTCACAGCGATCTGATCTGCTTCTGACATGCCATCGAACGCGGGGTCTCCGGGTTTACCGTCAGTTGGAAAGCGGGTGATATCTTCGAGTTCGGGGAGCCGACCAAACACCGCTTCATATTCGGTTTTATAGTGTTCATTGATGACATGCGCGTACTGAGTGCGTGTACCAGCCATTTCACTTTCACCTTCAAGGGCAAAGAGTGCTTGTGTCCACATCGTCTCCGACCTACCATCCCAGAGTTGCCAAGTATTATAGGCGGCATTAAGCACGGTCGGTGTATTTCTTGTACCGCGGCCGGTAGCGAATGAAGTTGATTCAATATCTGCGAATGCGTAAAATGGCGAATGGCATGTTGAACAAGCAATCGTGCTGTGTTTTGAAAATCGGAAGTCAAAGAAAAACTTCTGACCTAAGCGTGCAGCGTTAGGATCATCGGCGACGTAATTGGTAGGATTCGGTGGTGGTTTATCGGGTAGAGGAGATAAGCTCCTTATGACTTCCCATTCTTCTTGGCTAAAGAGGTCGGGAGTTTGTGTAGCGGATTCAATTTGAGAGAGTACTGTTCCTGGGTTTGCCTCGTCGCATCCTATAAAGAGTAGAGGCAGGCTGCATAAACAAAAGGTGAGGACAACTAACACTCTGTTAGGATCAAACAGCATATTTTTCTCCTTTAATATTCATTGCTACGGAGCATAAGTCCATGCTTGCAGACAGTGTGTGCCTTGACTAGGGTGCATTATCTCACTTGTTAATCTAACTCATGTTGCTACTTTTACGCCACGCGTTGTTTAATCCGTGTTGCAATGATATAGGACTTACGCAATTTTGGCAGTCATGCATTCTGTGAGATGGAAATTCCTATACACACATAAACGTTTGGAAGACACAACCTAACAGGTTTGCGGCGTACTCGCCCCCGGGGAATGCCATCAGGCATTCATACCGTTGATTTATGCGACGTGAATCATGCTACAAAAGAGCATCCTGCGTAAGTCCTATGATAAACACAAACACTTTTTCCCTTTTATCTCATTCTACTTCTGTCAACCAGCCAGAGGTCGCCTTTGCTGACGGTGGCGAGCTGCTTCAGCATCACTGCCCCCGGGAAATTAGGTGCCATTCCAGTCCCCATCGCGAAAATACGTCCATTCCCCGCAGCGTGTTGACCGACGAGCGTGAGATCGGGACCTTCGATTGTCGTGGGAATACCATCGCTAAAGAGGACAACAATCGTGGGTGCAGTCTTTGCGATTTCTGTCAACGCCGTTAGCATATCGTGGTCGGTGCCGTCTGTATAGATATGAGATTGGATGTTAGCGAGATAGTTCGACGAGGCTGCAACCGTCTCTTCATCTACGGGAATGAAACCTTCTTGGTAGACGACCAATTCCGCACTAAATGCTACGATATTGAAACTGTCGTGAGATTCAAGGAAGGTGAGTGAATCTCGCATGAGGTCTATGACTCGCTTGAGTTTGTGCGGTGGAAGGTTTTGCATGCTCGTAGAGAGATCGATGCAGTAGACGATACGCTGGGGACCCTCTTGTGCCTCAATGAACCTCACTAACCTACTTTTGGGACGTTCTTGGGTCTTCGGTCGTTTCCTGGAAGGACGTTCAACAACCCTTTGCACACGTGGCGTATTGTCAAATTCAACCGTTGTTGTTGTGGGTCCAACGGGTTCCCCTAAATTATCCATATCGAACGGTTGGAAGGGTGCTGGTTCTGCAGCGGAAACGACCCCACGAGTCGTAGCAGGTTGGTTACTCGTAAGGATTTTCAGTCGCGGTTGGTTGGTATCGCGGGTCCTTTTCTGGGTCATTTGTACGCGTTTTCGCCGTTGCACGCGCCTAACTTTCGGCTTTTCTTCCGCGATCAGCAGCGCGTTGATGCTGTCGGTGTTTCGCTGCGGGTTCGTACCGAACCAGTAGAAGAATCCAAGCACTCCAGCACCGAAGTGTAATAGAACTGAGATGAGTAAAGCTTTACTGGATTTTGATTTCATTTTTTAATTTTTCCTTGCGGTTCGGTCAGGCGAATTGAATGAACAACGATCCTCTCCGTAGATCTGATGAAACACCCCACGGATTGCCAGACGCGCAAATGTAATAGATGGAGTGGATTT
>VXZL01000535.1 GCA_009845505.1 Candidatus Poribacteria bacterium
ACCTAATGTTGAACCCGGGGAAATCGACGAGGAATTTGTCGAGGATTTAGACGCACTTCTTGATGAAATTGATGAAATTTTGGAAGAAGATTCGCAAGAATTCGTCGAAAACTATATTCAGCGCGGAGGGCAGTAGGAGTGCTTGACCTCACTGATTACGGCATCTCCAACTTCTTTCAGATTCTCAAGCGTCGCCATCCTGAATTATTAGCGGCGCTTCATTCGTCTAATGTTACCTCAAATTCTACTGTAACAGAATCAGCGTTCCAGCAATATGAAGGGACGACTGTCCTTGCTGTCGTCTACGATACGGGTGTCGTTATGGCTGGAGACCGACAGGCAACAGAGGGTTATCAGGTCGGTGAACGGCGAATTCAAAAAGTCTATCCGGTTGATCGGTACTCCGCAATTGCTGTTGCTGGTGCTGCGGGTCCCTGCATTGAGATGGCGAAGCTTTTTCAGGTTGAAGTTGAATTTTATGAAAAAACTGAGGGGATGGTGCTCAGCTTAGAAGGACAGGCGAACTTCCTTTCTCACTTGGTGCGTTCTAACCTTGGACTTGCTATGCAGGGATTAATCGTCTTGCCTCTCTTTGCGGGTTATGATTTAAGGCAGCAACGCGGTAGAATTTTCAAATATGATGCTGTCGGTGGTCGCTATGAGGAAGACGACTATCACGCTATTGGCTCTGGCGGTAAAGATGCCCGCGCAACGCTAAAAAAACGGTATAGCCCTGGAATCACCCATCAGAATGCACTCGAAATCGTCGCGGAGGCACTTTGGGATGCTGCTGATGAGGATATAGCAACCGGGGGGCCCGATCTCATCCGGAAAATCTTCCCAACACTTTATACTGTTACGCAAGAAGGAGTCTCCGAGGTGCCAGAGGCAACCGTTGAAGAACTCTATCGAGAGTTAATATCGCGCTTGTAGGTCTGAAAATCTTAAGCTAACCTACCCTAATACTCCCAGCAACGCTAACTTTACCTGAAGCCTGCAAGGACAACGCACGCAGCGGTTCAGAAACAATCGTTAAAAAACTTGGAATACGAAAAATACAGACATGTCCACACCGTATTATGTTTCACCTGAACAAATTCGTCAAGATAAAGAAGATTTTGTCCGTCGCGGCATCGCACAGGCGAAAGAGGTTGTCGTCTTGGAGTACCGAGAAGGGCTTCTGATGGTCGCTGAGAATCCGCGGAAAACTATCTATAAGATTTCTGAAATTTATGATCGGATCGCACTCGCAGCCGCTGGCAGAATTGCTGAATATGAAGCGTTACGCGTCGCCGGTATCCGAGAATCTGAAATTAAAGGCTTTCGCTACTACCGAGAGGATGTCACCGCAAAGTGGTTGACGAATCTCTATTCGCAACACATGGGCGCAATCGCACAAGCATGGGATGCTAAACCTCTCGAAATTGAACTCCTTGTGTGTGAAGTTGGAATGACGGGGGCTGAAACCACACCCGGACTGCAGCGTAACCAGATTTATCATATTGCCTTTGACGGTATCTATTCGGAGGAGGAAAAGTATGCCGTTATTGGCGGGCGGGCCACGACGATAACAGAGATGCTTGCGCAGCGTTATACAGATGGATTGGAGATGTCCGCAGCACTCCGCCTCGTAACGGAGACCTTTCAGAATATTGAAGCCGATACGGATACTGAGGATGACTATGAAATCACACCGCAGACAATAGAGGTAGCATGTCTTGAGCAAACTGCGGAACGTCGGAGGTTTCGACGACTTTCTACTGAAGAGGTTACCAACCTCTTGTCTTGATTTTTTACCGTTTGACATCACACGACCTGTTCACGAATCAGGCAAACTTGTAGCGGAAGAGATACTGATGAAGAGGTAACTGATGAATCGTAGAATTTACGGATTAGAAACTGAATTCGGAATTATTTGGACCCCTGATGTCCCACGTAGAAAGACGCTCACTGTCCAGAACGTCGTGATGTACCTCTTCCGCGAAATCGTTGCAGGGAGGATGTATCCAGATGTCTTTCTCGAAAATGGGGCGAGATTTTATCAAGATATAGGGTGCCATCCAGAATATGCGACCCCAGAGTGCGATGATGTCGCTGAACTCGTCGCCCACGATAAGGCTGGCGAACGTATCATTACCCGTCTGGCGAGTACAGCGGAAAAACGTATGCACAATGACGGGTTCCATGGAAAGATCTCTATTTTTAAAAACAATTTGGATACCCCAGGCAATACCTATGGATGCCACGAAAACTATTTGATGGAACGTCATGTTGACTTTCGGCAATTAGCGGCGCAGTTGATCCCGTTCTTTGTAACACGACAGGTCTTCGCGGGCGCAGGAAAAATTAAGCCTAAGCATCGCGGCTATTACGCAATCTCGCAACGTGCCGAGCACATCCGAGAAGAAATCTCTATCGGAACAACGACAGCGCGCGGGATTATCAATACACGCGATGAACCGCACGCCGATCGTGAGAAGTATAGACGCTTACATGTTATCGTCGGGGATTCCAATATGTCCGAATTTTCAACATTTTTGAAGGTCGGGACGACGGGCATTATCCTACGTATGATTGAAGACAATTTCATTGAGCAACGCTTCGCACTCCGAGACCCCGTCAAAGCCATACGCGATATTTCTGACGATATTACCTGCAAACACCTCATTGAACTTCAAAACGGCAAACGACTCTCCGCCGTTCAACTGCAATGGCAATACTTGGAATGCGCGAAACGCTACCTTGAGCAAGCCGAATCCGATTCGACAACGTCACAAATTATGGCACGATGGGAATATGTCCTCACTTGTTTAGAGAGTGATCCGATGCAGTTAGACCGCGAATTGGATTGGGTCATTAAGTGGAAATGGCTGCAGGCGTATCTGACAAGGCACGGTTTTGACTGGGATGCACCGCAAGTGAAACACTTGGATTTAAAATACCATAATGTGCGTCGGAATGAGAGTCTCTATTATACGCTCGAAAAGCGGGATGAGATTGAACGGATTGTTAGGGATGAGCAAATTCAGCATGCCGAACATTTTCCACCTGAACGTACACGAGCCAAATTCCGTGGTAAATTTATCAAGAAAGTAAACGAGGGCAAGGTCCTGTGTGGCGTCAATTGGAGTTATATTCAACTG
>VXZL01000109.1 GCA_009845505.1 Candidatus Poribacteria bacterium
AAATTAACTTTGGTGCTTCACTACTCCTAATCACCAACACATTTTAACTTGACAAAATTTAGCAAATATAATATAATATATCCTAAGACTTCCAATAGCCGATAGCGATTAGCCATTGGTTTCCGTTAGCAAAGACGCAAGCGTTCCCGAACGCCTCTTTTCTTTGCTGACCGCTGAAAGCGCAGCCGGGGAATGCCATAAGGCATTCATACTGTTGATTTTTGACTGCTGACCGCTAACTCAAAAATGTTACACTTTTCGCCAAATTCGTTTTTTTCAGAGAAAAGAAAATTGGAAATGAAACGTCAACAAACCCTTACAGGGACTGGGTTCTCTAAAGTTATATGCAAAACACAAAATTTTTAACTGGTGTAACATTATTGTAACATTTTTAAGACATATCGCTGAAAAATATTCCGTTAAGTTAACTTTATATTCACACACGTACAATCCTATAAATCCTAAAATCCAGCAAATCCTGATTCAGACAAATAGAAAAGGAGTCTAAGGTGCCTAAAGTTGAAAGAGACTCCTGACATCCTAACAACTTCCCAACTTTAGTTCACTTTAGCACACTCGCAAACTTTCTTGCGCTGACTGCTAACGAAAAAACAAATCCTTGCATTAATCTCCAATCCATTATAAAATACTTGCATCCCGTATCAAGGAGAGAAGCAAGCAATGAGTCTTTTGGGTATTGATGTAGGCACCACTGGATGTAAGGTCATCGCCTTCCGCGAAGATGGTACCGTTCTCGCGCAGGCATACGGCGAGTATCCCTTGACCCACCCGCAACCCGGTTGGTCGGAACTCGACGCGAACGTCGTCTGGGAAAATATAGCAACCGGTATTCAGGAGGTTGCAACACAAATACAATCCGATCCGATTGAGGCAATCAGTGTCGCCTCACAAGGTGAAGCCGTAACACCGATAGCAGCCGATGGACAGATTTTAGCAAACGCAATTACCACGTTTGACGCACGGACATCCGGCATCTGTGATGCGTTAAGACAACACATAACACCGCTCGAAGTGATGCAGATCACTGGCATGCCAATCAGTGATATTCATACCTTAGCGAAACTTATCTGGATACAGCAGAACCAACCCGACATCTATCGACAGGTATGGAAATTTCTCGGCTTCGAGGATTTCGTCTATTTCAAACTCGGTGTTCCGCCAGTTGTAGACTATTCCCTCGCTGCCCGCACAATGGCGTTTGATATTATCAATAAGTCGTGGTCAGAGAAGATGCTCGGTCTGGCGGATGTAGATGCAGCCCTTTTTCCCGATACGGCACCTTCGGGAACAGTTATCGGTGAGGTAAGTGCCGAAGTGGCTGACGAACTCGGTTTACCACAAGGCGTGGTATGCGTTACAGGTGGACACGACCAACCGTGTGGTGCGTTAGGGTCAGGAATCATTCGGAGTGGTGAGGTCATGGATGCCACCGGTACCGTTGAATGTATAGCCCCTGCTTTTACAGAGCCTGTTATCAATCAGCAGATGATAGACGGCAATTTCGCCTGTTATCCACACGTCGTTGACGGCTTGTATGTCACGCTCGGTTTTGTATCCAGTGGTGGCGTTGTGCTGCGATGGTTCAGAGACACGCTTGCACAGACAGAGGTCGCACAGGCGGAAGCAGAGGGACGGGATGTCTACGATATATTGATGGAAAAATTACCCGATGCTCCGGGAACGGCGATGGTGTTGCCGCACTTCACGGGTTCAGGAACCCCTTATCTCGATCTCGAATCGAAGGGCGCGATTGTTGGGTTGACGCTCTCGACGACGAAAGGTGAACTCGTCAAAGCGATTTTGGAAGGCATTAGTTACGAAATTAAGCAGAATCTCGCCATGCTGCAGGACGCGGGTGTTATCATCAATGAAGTCCGTGCCATCGGTGGCGGTGCGAAGTCTGAGAAGTGGCTGCAGCTCAAAGCCGATATGTTTGGGAAAAAGGTCATCGCACTTGATATATCTGAGGGGGTGTGTCTCGGCACGGCTATCCTCTCTGGAACTGCTATCGGCAAGTATGATTCTATTGAGTCGGCTGTTGAGCAGTTGGTCACACCCCGTGAGGTGTACTATCCGCGTGAGGATGTCGCACAGCGTTACGACGAGAAACTAAAAGCCTACGAACAGATTTATCCTGTCCTACGTACACTCAATTACGAGGTGTAGAGAGACGCATGAAAACTTATGTTGTCGGCATTGACATCGGCGGGACGAAACTTGCTACGGTTGTCGCTGATAATACGGGACATATTCTCAACAAGGTACGCAGACCGACACTCGCAGAAAGAGGTCCAGAATACGCCCTTCAATTGCTATTTGATATGGTTCATGAGACCATCGAATTAGCAGGTTTAGCACGGACAACGATTTCAGCGATCGGTGTCAGTTGTGGCGGTCCGTTGGATACTAAGACCGGGATAGTCTATTCACCACCGAATTTGCCCGGATGGGACGCGTTACCTCTTAAGGCGAAACTTGAGTCCGAGTTCCAGATACCCGTAACCATCGAGAACGATGCCAATGCAAGCGCACTGGCAGAATACAGGTTCGGCGGTGGACGCGGTTATAACGCCGTTCTCTATATGACGATGAGCACAGGCATCGGGGGCGGTATAGTGCTTGATGGACAGGTCTATCACGGTGCCAACGACAGTGCCGGAGAAGTCGGGCATCAGATACTTCTACCAGATGGACCGCTTTGTGGGTGTGGCAAACGCGGATGTCTTGAGGCACTTTGCTCAGGTCCCGCGATTGCGCGTCGCGCCCAAGCCGCAGTCCGAAATGAAAAGGCATCCGCAACAGCACTCTTAGACCTCACTGGTGGACGAGTCGAGGATGTCAGATCGGAACACGTACTTGCGGCTGCGCGTCGTGATGATGCCTTGGCACTGCAGCTTGTTGAAGAGACAGGGTATTATATGGGCTGGGGAATCGCGAATTTAGTAAACATTTTGAACCCTGACATCGTTTTACTGGGGACGATTGCCATTGCTGCCGGTGATCTGCTGCTCGACCCGATTCGGAAGACGGTCTCAGAATTTGCGATGAC
Organism: Candidatus Poribacteria bacterium; assembly: GCA_009845505.1. Lineage (GTDB taxonomy): Bacteria > Poribacteria > WGA-4E > WGA-4E > WGA-3G > WGA-3G. The sequence continues at coordinate 3,071 of VXZL01000109.1, forward strand.
ACGACCCGCCGAAGCCGTTAAGATAGTCCCCGCGGAGTTAGGGGAAGCGTTAGGTGACCTC
>VXZL01000185.1:0-2022 GCA_009845505.1 Candidatus Poribacteria bacterium
ACAATTAAGATCGCACCTACGCACGCCGCGAGACTCCGCGAGACCTCATAGGTAAAATCGACATGACCGGGCGTATCGATTAAGTTGAGTTCGTAGCGGTTTCCATCGGGGGCGGGATAGTGGAGTTTGACAGCGGTCGCTTTAATTGTAATACCGCGTTCACGTTCCAGATCCATCAAGTCAAGTACCTGGTCACGCATTTCACGATCAGCGAGTGTATTGGTGTGCTCAAGGAGCCTGTCGCTGAGCGTGCTTTTCCCGTGGTCGATGTGTCCTAAGATGCAGAAATTCCGTATATTTTCAAGCTTCGTTGGCATAATATAGATAGTGTATCACAACGCCTGTTGAATTGTCCATAAAATCTTATTTTCACTTTCAAGACGCATAATTTGAAAATATTGTGCAAATGCGTTATACTTAAAAATATGCAAATCATTGCCCGAGAGGTCAGAAACTGTATCACACCAGAAGGACGTAACCCGTTTCGTCAGTGGTTGACACAACTCCGAGAGAAAAGAACACGCGCAAACATTCAGAGACGAATTGCACGTCTACAAGAGGGAAAATTCGGTGGTTGTAAAACGTAAGGGACAGAGACCATGAACACGGAAGCTATACTTGAGAAGACTACCTGTTTCAGGGATGACCTCTTAAAAGACCTCACAGATACAGAGTTTGCGATGTATTATCTGGAGGCAGCATTAGCAGACTATAAGGAGGATGACAACACAGAGTCGCTCTGGATGGCACTGCGTGATGTGGTAGAGGCACAAGGCGGAAAGGTGATCGCCAAACTATAGAGATGCCATCAATGCGGAACAACGCACCTGTGCAAGAAATACAATATTACTGTGCCCCAAACGGCAAAAATCCTTTCACGGAATGGCTTGAATCTATTCGAGACAAAAGTACACAAAACAGAATTGACAAACGGCTTGAGCGGTTGGAAGATGGCAATTTTGGCGATTTCAAATCTGTTGGAGACGGTGTTTTTGAATTGCGTCTCCGCTTCGGTCCGGGATATCGTATCTATTTTGGTAGAATTGACAATACACTTGTTCTTCTACTTTGTGGTGGAGACAAGGCATCACAAGTGCGGGATATTGAACGCGCAAAAACCTATTGACGAGAATATAAGGAGGCACACCCATGAGAGAAATGGGAAATTGGCGTGAGTACCAAAGGGAGAGGCTTGCTAATGATCCAGAAGCAGCAATTGACTATCTCCAATTAACAGTGGAGGAATACCTTGCTGACGGTGATCTACCTTTCTTTCTGAAGGGACTCCGAACTTTTATAGAATCACAGGGCGGGATTGCTGAAATTTGCAAACGAACTGATATTGAACCTGAAATTCTCTTGGATGCTCTCTCTAACGAGGATGCCCGGCGGTTAGACATACTCAACACTATACTAAATACCTTTGAGTGTCGGTTGCCGCTTCAACATAAGGCAGATGCAAACTTTAGCGTTAAACCCGAACGGAAATCCTTTATAACGTGAGTTTGAAAATAAAAATTGAAGCTTCCCGTAGGTTGGGTTGAACGTAGTGAAACCCAACATAGCCACCCAATCTAACCTATCAGCTTAGACGTGGCAGAACACTACGTAATCTCTTCAAAATAATTCGGATCTTTTCGGTGGTAGTGTGAGATATCCTGTCCGTTTGTCCATACCGCTATGGGCGCACCGGTCGCGTTGCAGTAGGATTTGAGTTGATCCTTACCGTCTTGGAGTTTCGGCTTCTTTAACTCAACGATGATGTAGGGGGTATCGGGTTGGTCCTTATCGACGATGACAATATCGGCACGTTTCCTTTCTCTGCCAAAATTCACGAGATGTTCAAATCTCACGCGTTCTGTTGAATAGCGGTACTGCTTCAGAAGTCGTGCGGCGTAAAGTTGGCGGATGAGTTCTTCAGGTTTTAGTTGAATTGCTTTTCTGCGAATGGGACAGCGGATAAATGCGGTCTTTTTACCTCTAACCGTTTGGATAAGAATTGATTCCCGCAACGCTTGAATT
>VXZL01000185.1:2032-3124 GCA_009845505.1 Candidatus Poribacteria bacterium
GTCCAATTGGGAGGTATGGGAACTACGCATGGACGCAATAGTCCTTTATCCATTTTGGATTTTAGGGTTGGTTCGTAGTAGTGCGATTTATCGCACGTTCGCGGGTCAAAAACGGGCAATGAATTGCCCTACTACGAACTGGGTTTACCTTTAATTTGAAACTGGATAAAGCAATAGTTATGGACTTTCTATAACGGTTTGACTTTAATGTTTCGACACCAGATCTTCCCACCGTGGTCCTGAATACCGATATGACCACTTCGCGGAAAATCTTTGAGGGCGATACCGAACTTATTCCGACTGCCATCAGGGTTTTGGTGGGGTGTATCCCATTCGTCTAAATCCGCCCGAACAATCTCTTCACCATTGAGCGTCACAGCGATAATGCTTCCATCGCACGTGATGATCATCTCATTCCACTCACCCGCAGGTTTACAGGTGTTTCGAGTCGGTCCCAAGGCATCGTAGAGTGCCCCGCAATCGTGGTTAGTGGTAGGTTCTTTACCGTGCGTATCCAAAATTTGGATTTCAAGTCCACTCTGAACGGCATCTTCAAGGTCTGCCCATCGGACGAAAATACCGCTATTGACTTTCGGCTCGGTTTTGTATTCAAGAGACAACACGAAGTTATCGTAATGTTGTTCGGTATAGAGATATTTTCCGCCTTGAACGGTGCAGAGAATACTACCGTCATCAATTATCCAACCTTCAGCACTTCCAGTGGCACCCCAACCGTTGAGCGTTTCGCCGTCGAAAAGGGATATCCAACCTTCAGATTTTTCTTTTTCTGTTAACATATTTCATTTTTTCCTTTTGTAGTAGATTAAGATTTACGCAGAGAGGTGATAAATCACCTCACTACGAACGCAGACCTCTTTTAAATAAGGGGTGCCTCAAAAGCGTATCGGTTTGTAGTGGCGCAATTCATTGCGTAAGTCCTATAGATTTTAGAATGGCTGACCTACAGATAGGGTATCAGGTATAGGTTGGATGTTTGATTTGCATAGGATCTACGCAAAAATGTCTAAATTAATGCTAATATCTACCCTAAACGTGAAACAGTATTAGATTAGGAAAGGAACGCCTTGAGTG
>VXZL01000055.1 GCA_009845505.1 Candidatus Poribacteria bacterium
ATATGGAATAATATATTACGTGGAACACAGGTTAGTAAAGATGAGTAGCGTAAAATGGGTGGTATCACTCAAACGCACCTACTTAACGCGAAACTCATGTAAACGTCAGATTTATTTTTTGGAGGTTGAACGATATGAAAATTATGCTGGTATTAGCAGGAGTTATGCTGATGATCGCCTATCTTGTTATCAGCCCGATCGACATAGCACAGGCGGAGGAAGTTTTGGGAGAAGGAACCGAGTCACTCCTCGGAGGCGACCTAACCGACCCCGAAGACGATGGTGATCCTGAATCGGATAGCGGTTACAACGCTATTTTCTCTGCCAACGATGAACCCGGGTTCGCGGGCGGCGAATTTGCCTTTAACGTCTTCGATAACCGTCTTGGCCCCAGCAATGACAAATGGTGCTGCGGACTTGGGGGCGGCATTCCGGAGGAGGGGCTACACGTGACAGCTGAGTTGGACGCACCGTACGGATTGACACACTTCACCGTATCCTCAGCCAACGATGTTCCCGCGAGGGACCCGACAGTGTGGGAAGTTCAGGGGTCAAACGACGGCGAGAATTTTACCACCATCTTTTCTCACGATGGGGATAGCTTTTGGGAACAGCGACTGCAAGTCGTCCTTTTTGAAGCAGGCGAAGATTTTGAAGTCCAAACCACCGGGTATCGGTTTTTTCGGCATGTTACTTTTGACACCGCATCCAACCCGGCTGGGGCGTACTTTCAAATCGGCGAAATTGAGTACTTCGGCGATGCTAATCTTACCCCCGTAGACCCTAAAGCCAAGCTCACAACTACATGGGGACACATCAAAAACGCCCGATAAGCGCACATATCGAACATTTTCTAAATCGGCTTGAATCCAGTAATAACTTGGTTTGAGCCGTTTTCATATCCGCAGCAACTCTCTACCTCGGGGCAAAGGAGCGGTTACAGGCTGACTGTCAATCGCCAATCGCTATTTAATCTTTTCCTTGACTGCTTTGAGCAGATGCCTTATTATTCTATGGTAGATTATAGGGGCCTTCCTTAAAAAATATCGTCAAAAATAAAAAAGGAGCATTCTTGTGCAAGACCTCCAAGAATTGATTACACGACAACCCTACACGCGTCTCGTTACTCCGAAGCGGATTTTATACGCCGTTCTGGGTTTGATCGTTTTAGGGTGCTTAGCGACAAGTTTCTATACGGTTGAGGCAGATGAAATTGCAGTCGTACTGATGTTCGGTAAATCTGTCCGGCAAGCCGAACCCGGACTCCATTTCAAGTTACCACTCGGCATTGAGAGAGCCATTAGCGTGCCTGTCCGAAAAGTCTTCAAAGAAGAATTCGGTTTTCGCACCCTTAGAGCCGGTGTCCGTACGCAGTATGACACCCGTGATTACTCGGACGAATCCCTCTTACTGACGGGGGACCTGAGCATCGCCGATGTTGAATGGGTGGTTCAGTATAAAGTCAAAGACCCGAAAATGTTCCTGTTCTCTGTGAGGAATCCACAGCAGACGTTACGCGACCTCTCCGAAGCCGTCATGAGTCGAGTCGTTGGGGATCGGATTGTCACGGAAGTGTTGACTGTCGGACGTATTGAAATCGCGGCGGAAGTTGAACAACACCTCCAACAATTGTTGGATATGTATCAAACCGGATTAGATGTGACAACGGTGACCTTGCAGGATGTGAACCCGCCGGAAGCCGTGAAATCTGCCTTTAACGCCGTTAACGAAGCGAAACAGGAGAAAGAGCGGTTAATCAACGAGGCCTGGCGCGATTACAACCAATCCGTTCCGAAAGCCAAAGGTGTAGCAGCACAAAGGATTTCGGAGGCACAAGGTTACGCACTGAAACGGGTTAACGAAGCGCAAGGCGATGCCGATCGGTTCAAAGCAATCCGTTCGGAATACCAAAAAGCGAAAGAGGTTACCCGGCGCCGACTCTATCTCGAAGCGATGCGAGAAGTGTTGCCACAGGTGAAAGAGATTTATGTCATTGACGGGAACGCCAATACCCCCATCCCAATCCTGCAACTCAAAGAATAAGGAGTATTCCGATGAAATCGAAAATAGTGCTTATACCCTTGATTATTATTGGGGTTCTGGCAGTAGTGCTTGCGTCAGGCGTATTCTATACTGTTTATGAAGGTGAGCAGGTCGTGATTACCGAGTTCGGCCGTCCTGTTGGGCAACCGATCGTCACGGCTGGATTAAAAATAAAAACGCCTTTTATTCAGCAGGTGCACCGCTTTGAGAAACGGGTACTTGAGTGGGATGGTTCGCCGAATCAGATTCCGACAAAGGACAAGAGGTTCATCTGGTTGGATACCACGGCGCGCTGGCGTATTAAGGATGCCCTCAAATTCTATCAGGCACTCGGAACAGAAGTATTCGCACAGTCCCGCTTGGATGACATTATCGATTCCGCTGCGCGAGATTTGGTGACAGCACAACTCCTGATTGAAGTCGTCCGAGATTCAAATCGGGTGTTGAGTCTCGATCTCGAGGTCCTGGAAGGAGAGGAGGGCCAAACTGGTGAACCTTTAGAAGAGATTCAGATTGGCAGAGAGCAGATTACACGGATGGTTCTCGAAAAAGTCCAAGAAACCGTTCCACAATTCGGCATCGAACTCGTTGATGTTCGGATCAAACGCATTAACTATGTAGACGAGGTTCGCAAAAAAGTCTTTGACCAAATGATTTCGGAGCGTCAACGGATCTCTGAGAAGTACAAGTCAGAGGGTGAAGGCGAAGCCGCCGACATCATGGGACAGAAGCAGAAGGAGTTGGAGCGGATACAGTCTGAAGCCTATAAAGAAGCCGAGCAGATTAAAGGGGATGCCGATGCACAAGCCATCCAAATCTACGCCGAAGCACACGGGCAAGACCCGGAGTTTTTCGCCTTTATTCAGACCTTAGAAACGTATCGACAGACAACGGGTGAAAGCACGAAACTCATTCTGACGACAGATAGCGACCTCTATCGGTATCTTAAGAACAGCGAATAGCAATTATGGTAAACCTGAAAAACAAATAGACATTCGCCCTCCCCCGGTAGGGTTTTTGCTGGGGTGTTTCTTCAAGGTTTCTAACCTCGCCGGTGTAGAGTGTCCAATTA
>VXZL01000014.1 GCA_009845505.1 Candidatus Poribacteria bacterium
GCATCAAACTCAAAAGATTATATCCTAAAACTCAACATTGAAAGACTACTAGTGTTTTCATTTCCTAGCCCATACTGCCTTCGCAATCATATTTCCCTTCATTGTTAGTAAGAAAGAGGGTTTCTGGTAATATAATGATAGGATAGAGGTCCCTTATAACCTTTTTATCCAATTATCACCAAATTCTAACATAAATGGAAAAAAAGTCAAAAAAAAAGAAATTACTCTGATTTTTTTCTTGACTAACAAGGCAAAACATGTCACACTCGGGAAAATCAACGCTATTTCACAAGGAGCCTCTTGTGAACTGTCTACGTAGTGTTTACATTTTCTTAGTGGTTATAAGTAGAGCTGCGAAATAGACGAAACCGAGATACCTGATCCCTAACTTATCGTAGCGCGTCGCAACGCGCCGATACTGTTTCAACCGATGAAAGAACCGTTCAATGATGTTCCTGCGTTTATAGAGTGCCTCGTCATAAGGACGTGAGTCAGTGCGACTCGCCCGGGGCGGAATCACAGCGACACCCCCTGCTGAGACGATCGCCTCTCTAAAGGCATCCGAGTCGTAGGCTTTATCGCCTATGACATACTCATAGCAATAGCCTTCGATGAGCGCAGGAGTTTGCGTTATATCGTTGCGATTTCCAGGAGTCAAAATCAGCCGCAAGGGCACCCAGGCATCGCTGAGAGAAAGATTCAGTTTCGTGGTAAATCCGCCTCGGCTTCGCCCGAGACACGCCGCGTCTTGTCCGCCTTTTTTTTCGGGGCACCCGCGGCAGAAGAATGCGCCCGAACCATCGTAGAATCAACGAGAAGCGCTGAGATTTCACCCGCATCGTGAAAATGTTTATGGAGTGCCTCAAAGACACCCGTATCGCACCATCTACCGAACCGGCGATAGATCGTGTTCCAATAGCCATAGACTTCAGGCAGTGCCCGCCAGGAGGCACCCTCTTTGGTGATCCAAAGCACTGCTGAGAGAAAACGTCTACAGTCTTCGGGATTGCCGACATAGACGTTAGGATAAGACCGGAGAAAGGGTAACAGGCTTCGCCAAGCTGCATCACTTATGACATGCGGGAGTTCTTGAGATGTATCTGTTTTTGGGGTTTCCATAAACATATTATACCACAAGACCCCCTAAGTAGCAATACTTTCAAATGTAAACACTACCTAAGATGTCAATACACTTCGTCAAAAACGGGGTTGCCAACGGTAAACAGTGCTACGAGTGCAAACACTCCAACTGCAAATGGACCCAAAATCATAAATATAGAGGCAGACACATCCCTGAACGCGCACTTGCCGTCTTTCCCTACTGTCATGGACTTTCTATGAATGTTGTCTCAAAATGTTAGACATCGTCCAGAGCACAATCGTAGTAGGCACACGCCGTGGGTTCTCCGTAACAAATGATTTCATTAACCCAAATTCGGATGCGTCATATCCCATGGAACAACAAGCTCGTCAAAAGCCTCTCCAGTCAAAGCATCTAAAGCGATGGCAGCATCACGGAGCGTGCATCCGTGCGCATGGGCGTATTGTGCCACCTTTGCTGCGCGATCATATCCGATGTGGGGTGTCAGTGCTGTTACAAGCATCAGAGATTCTGACAGATGCCGTCCAATCATTTCCGTGTTCGGAACGATGTCCACAACGCAATTCGTTCGGAATGATTCGCACGCGTCCCCCAGAAGTTGTATAGATTGTAAGGCGTTATAAGCAATCACAGGCATAAATACGTTCAATTGCAACGCACCGTTCGCACCCGCAAACGCCAGTGTGGCATCGTTCCCAATAACCTGTGCACATACCATCGTAACCGCTTCGCATTGGGTCGGATTTACCTTTCCGGGCATGATGGAACTTCCCGGCTCCATCTCAGGTAACCGCAATTCACCGAGTCCACACCGGGGTCCTGAAGCGAGCCACCGGATGTCATTTGCTATTTTAAACAGACCCACAGCAAGCACCTTCAGTGCGCCGCTTGCACTTACCACTGCGTCCCTTGATGCCAAGGCTTCAAACGCGTTCGGTGCTCGTTTGAGTTCTGAAATTCCTGTTGTCTCTGAGAGTCGTGCCACAACGCTTGCCGTGTAATCGGGGTGTGTATTCAATCCTGTCCCAACAGCAGTGCCCCCGATAGGAAGTTCACAGAGGTGTGGCAGTGCAGCCTCGATGCGCTGTTCTGCGGCGGTCAATTGCTGGACGTAAGCACTAAATTCCTGTCCAAGTGTCAGCGGTGTTGCGTCCATCAAATGTGTTCGTCCAATCTTAACAATCTCAGCGAACTCGGATGCTTTCTCCGCAAACGCCCCTCTCAAGGCAATCAATCGCGGCAACAGGTGCTCCTGAATTTGCCGAACCATTGACAAGTGGATTGATGTCGGAAAAACATCGTTTGTTGATTGAGATTTGTTGACGTGGTCGTTCGGATGAATCGGATCCTTACTACCCATTTCTCCCCCAAGCATCTCAATGGCTCGGTTTGAGATGACTTCATTGACGTTCATGTTCGTCTGCGTTCCGCTGCCTGTCTGCCAGATACGGAGCGGAAAGTGGTCATCTAAGTTACCATCCATAATTTCTTGTGCTGCGTTGCTAATTGCCTCTGCAAGTTGTGGCGCAAGCAGACCGAGGTCGGCGTTCACTTGTGCAACTGCCTGTTTGATAGTGCCGAGTGCCCATATAGCTGCGCGTGGCAGACGTTCATCACCAATCTTAAAATTTTGGAGTGCACGCTGTGTCTGCGCCCCCCAATATCGGTCATCTGGGACTTGAAGCGTCCCCATACTGTCTGTTTCAGTTCGCATTAGGTATTTATGCCTTTCGTTGCATAGAATTTTAGTCTTGTAGATTCTGATACGATTTATCGAATCGACAAATTTTATCATACTTTCCATAGATATTTCAACCAGTTTCTGTCGCGCGCTGCTCTCAGCAGTCAGCTAAATCTTGCCAATCCTTTAATCCTGATTCAGACAACAAAAGGGCCCGCAATCCGCTTAATCTGTGAACGTAATCCGTGTAATCTGCGATTCAGCATGGAAATAGACAAGATGTTTGCCTTGTTTACTGTATCCTCACTAAAAATTTGCTATTTTCTCTTA
>VXZL01000197.1 GCA_009845505.1 Candidatus Poribacteria bacterium
TCCAGAAATGAAATCGCAGTCCTCCAAGGTCACACGGAAAGTATTAGAACGCTTGCCTTCAGCCCCGATGGGTCGCGTGTTCTCTCGGGGTCTGACGACGGCACGCTGCGTCTATGGGATATTGATACTCGTAAAGAGATTGCGGTATTCCAAGGGCACACAGGAAACGTTTTGGCCTGCACATTCAGCCCCGAAGGGACACACGTAATATCCGCGTCCAACGACGGCACGTTACGCTTATGGGATATGGAAACAGCCAAAGCAATGACGGTATTCTACCATATGCCGGAAGGGGGCTATCTGGTTTTTTCCGAAAAAGACAAGCGAGTGCTCGGTGCATCCGGCAACGCATGGCGCTATTTTCGTTGGATCGCACCGGATCGGAATCTTTTTCGGATGCTACCGTTGGAGGCTGACCCACAGATCGGCATGATCTCCAAAAATGGATATCGCCTCAGTGCAGCCGAACGCTTGATGCCTGATCTCCGGTCACATGCGTGGCGGTCTCTTGGATCGAAAGTCTCGCTCGTCGACGGACAACAGTGGGAGCGGTAGTCGTTGAGCCCAGGTTGGTCTCGCTAAGAATTCGGAAGAAAGTCAATATGTAGATTGGGGGGCCTTAGGATTAAGGGCGGAGGCTATTGTAACGTGCTGCTTGCCACTGACGCCACCACATGATTCACCTTGAGTGATCAGAGGACAGTACCGGCGTTATTCTGGGGGTGATCAGTCAGTAGTTAAGGTCACCGCTGACTTCCATGTCTATGATTCCCCTTTGACCCGTAGCCTGCATTTCTCGTTGCCTTGACCGTATGGCTTACAGATCTGCACACCTATCAATCAAAGCCAATGGCAATCCTTCGGTCGAAACGTGATGTTCCAACATTTCTGGTCAACGGTCGACGGATGGCACGAGACGTCCTGTATTATCGGTGGGAGGGTGAAGCAATACTCGCGATGACTTCGGAGACCCAAGAAAGACACTCGATCCCATTTACTACATCACGGGTGAATGAGAAAGCTTTTACTGAGGAAGATTACCCATTTGAATCCTTCTAATATGGCCTATGACCAAAGGTTAAAGTTATTTATATCTAGCCTGTCAACGACTCATGCTAGAGGCCAGATATTTTAAAGGCCAGAATGGTGTGATCAATCCTAACTCAGAAACTGACGAGTCATCCATACTAAACAAGGAGGCTAAGCCACCATTTCTGGAGTACTCTCAAGCTGATCCATCGTTTTGCGAGGAATACTTGTGGAATTGTACAGGATATTTGAAATCTTCAACATCTGGCCCTGTATTTGAGGTTAACCAGAATGCAAAGCAACGGAGACCAAGGCGCTCACACCGAACGGAGATCTCACCATCCAGTTACCAGAACGGATAGCGAGCGATAAGGCGTCCTGCGAGTGAACAAGGCAGTGCGACGACCGAACAGAAAACTATTCTGCCTTCCCTACGGGAGTGCTAATCTGAGCCGATACGGACACAAAGAAATGCAGGTTTACTGCCGTGACTGCCGGAAGTACTTTGCAGAAGGCCCGGAATGGTCTCCAAAAAGAGACCGCTGGCGCCACTCCGCAAGGTGCGGTCTATGTCTGAATTCGGGGTGGCTGCTGGTCGTATTGGGTCAGAGAATCCAGTCTGAATCGGGCACTGGCAATGCAACCAGGCCGTTGAACGAGTGCTCATCACTACCATCGTGGAAGGCGACCGTTCTCTGTTCGCTTATTCTTCCACCGTTTTTTCGATCTGCGATAATCCATCCAGATCAATAGACAGGACCTCTACCGATCGCTTGCGGATGCCGATTCTGTGCTCGATAAGCAGGTCGACTAGCTTGTCTCCATCAATGAGAGTGATCGGTGCGGCCCCTGTAGCAAACGCCTCCTCCCTTGCCCCCTTTGCAAAGCTGGAAGTCGTTACGATGGTTCCTCGCACAGCTTTGAATCGGTACAGTGAGCCACGCAGTTTGTCCAGAACATCGCGCTGCACGGGATTCTTGTGTCGCTTCGCCTGTACTACTTCACACACCGATGAAACGCCGAGTTCTATCTCAGCAATCACATCGACGCCCCCATCACCAGACCGTCCCACGACATCCACGTTCTGATAATTCATCTTCTCGAGAAGGTGTCCGACAAGTTTCTCGAAGTCTCCAGGATCCATCTGTAGGAGGTGGTCAAGAAGGTCTTTTCTAACTTTTTTCTTCCGCGCCATGGCAAGCTTGCGGATTTGCTGTCGTTCGTCGGGTTCGGGCAACATTACGACGCGCTTCAGGTACGCGATCCCTGCATCAGTGGTCGAATATTTGGCGCCCTTACGATCAATCAGTTCACGATCAAAAAGGTTTTTCAGGCGACGACTCAGGGTGGTACGGATGGTGTGATAGGTTTTGAATCCAGAGTGTTGCTCAAGGTACTCGGCCCACGCATCAACGAGGCCCGCAAAGCGAACGGGTTCGCTGTCTGAAATCATCATGAGAAGTTCTGCAAGTCCCTCTTGCTGGTCAAGCAAGATCTCGGTGCTACCGCCTCGATGCTTGATGAAATCACGACCTCGGTCAGTGAGCCGGAGTTTATCATCCGAGTCTACTCGTAGAAGGTCATACTTCTGGACTAGACGCCAACTCCCTTGGGTGTGCCTCGGATTGACATCTTGATTGCTCATAGTCCAAATGGCCATCGCGAGATCACGTTTCTTACCAAAGAGCTTTTCACGGATCCATGTATCGGGATCTGTCCAATTGACAGGACTTTGCGGTGTACCCCGAAGCCGCGTCAACTCACGGTGGAGTCCAGTTACTTGTGCCCTGACGCAGCCAGGCCAGATCTTCAGCAGGTGGCGTACCTCTTCGTACACGGGGAAAAACAGAATCCGAACTTGCTGAGGGTAGTCGGGACCATCGTTATCGCCTTCACTGCCATGATTGGGCGGGTGTTCAAGAACTTTGCCTTTAGACTCCGGTTCTACAGTCTGCAAAGTGCGCAATCCGTAGACACCGGGACTAAGTCGAATAAACTCACTTTCACTGCCGTTACGCGTGATATCGGTTGACAAAGTCTTGTTCAGCACGTTTTCTGGCCTCTTTGCGGACGATGTAGC
>VXZL01000661.1 GCA_009845505.1 Candidatus Poribacteria bacterium
ATGCTAAGATTCTTGGCGGTGCAAAACCAAAATTCTTTCCCACAAACATTTGACATATTTTATTTACATCCTCCTTCGGGGGTAGAAGATGTTTTAAACCACTATCAATTTCCTTTGCAATATGCCCCAACAGACTCGCCGCAGTTTGTAGGTTCGGATCATGCAGGATTTTCAGTCCATCCAGATAGAAAGCTGCCATCCCCTCACCAATATTCTTCAGGTTCCGGTGAATTTCACGTTGCTCAGCATTTAATTCCGGTACACCGCTCATAACCTCGTTTAGCGGCTGCGATAAGTCCTGATCTTCGCCAAACCCGTCGTTCATTCTTCTTTCATATCCTCCAGTCTAAAATTCAATAATCACATATTAACACATTTCAACGCGAATGTCAAATCACTTTTGCGACGCACATTCCGCCCCGCTGGGGCTTTATTCGACAGGGCACCATGGTACTATAAACATTTCGCCTCGCTGAGGCTAAAGAGCACTACTATAAACATGAAAGTTTCACGCAAACACAAGAAACAGTGGGATATTAAACCGCGCGCTCAATAGACCAATGCCGATCGGTGCTTTGGACGACAATTGCACCCGGCATGTCCATCTGCGTCAGCATCTCATTGACTTCTGTGATCGTAAACGCTGCAAGGAAAGAGTCGTAGTACAACTTCTGTTGATGGGGGGTATCCTCGGCGGCATACTTGTCAACAAACGCTTGGGCATCCGCGGGGGTTTCAGGACGGATGAGGTCGCGGATAAGAACGGGACCTTTAGGACACGCAACTCTGCCCATCTCTTTGAGTGCTGTCATCGCATCGTGGATGTGATGCACAATGCTGTTAGAGATGAGTCCGTCAAAGGTATTGTCTGGGTAGGGTAGGATTTTGGCATCAACGAGTTCAAGGGTTATCCGATCGGTGAGACCGGCATCTGCAATGTGGCGTTTTGCTATCTTCAGCATCTCTTCGGACAGGTCAATGGCGGTGATATGGATGTTTGGACAACGTTGCGCGAGTAGGATGGGAATCTGGGCGGGACCCGTGCCGACATCGAGAAAGTGTCCAGTGCTTGCACCGAGTGCGACAACACGGTCTACGAAAGCCTGATCAACCTCACCGTGTTCCATCGCATCGTATGCCTCGGCGGCTTCTTGGGTATCCATCACTTCCGGTTCTACAATTCGATTCATTCTCTGTTTTCCTGATAAGTTCAGCGACAGTGAGTGCATTCTGACGGATCTGATCGGGTTGAAACTGCGTATACATTCCAACCGCCATCGCGTCCGTCGGTTTGATGTTTTCAAGCGCAAGTCGAAATGCCTCTCTCGGTTCGTTTCTGCCAGCGGCTAATACCTTTATAGCGATGACCGGCATCGGTATTGCTTGTATCGCTGTAAAGGCTGCATACCGATCGTTTGGTAGATACAGTTCTCTGTGTCTTGTATGATTATACAACGCACAGACATAAAAGTCAACATCGTATCCTTCGGAATAGCAATACTTGAGTACCTGCGGATCGTGTGTGCCGAGTCCGACCGCACAACCGAGATCGCGGATGTATTTGAGGCTGTTGTGCAATGAATCGAGTCGTCCTTCTGCGTACAACTTATCAGTCGTTCCACCATGGTGATAGATCGCAAGCGGTTTATAGCCGGCAATAATCTGTAGATATTCGTTGAGGTCTGCGTATTCTGTGTCTTTGGGAGTCTGCGCAATCCACTGGATGGTGCCGCCTGCGTTCCAGTATTCGTTGAGAACGCGCATGATGTGTCTATCGGCGCGAGCGAGGACGGTATTAATGCCATTCCGCTCTGCCTGCCGGAGATCCATTATAATTTGGATCGTTGTGTAGTAATCTATCATGGCTTGCGATGCCGCTGCGGAGCGGTGTGAGATGCCGCTATATGGATTGCCACCGATGATGAGCCGCGTCACGCGATGGGATGCAATGGAAATTGTTGGAAGTTTCATTGTCTTATTTTGTAGCGTTAAAGTCCGTTGAGGAAAACCTTGAGACTTGATCCCTTTTTGTGAGCGTTTTGTAAATTACACCCTTTGCGTCCGTATAAAACATAAGTTCATAGATATCATCTGTAGGCAGAACGGGTGCTGTCGCCTTGTTCAAAACCTTGGGAAACCGTTGAGAAAGGATGCTGTTATCTTGTGGCGTAAGAAATGCCTGTGCGGATATCTGCCACATATAGATGCGCGAGCCTGCATCGTCGTCACTAAGACCGTGCGGTGTACCCCACTTCTGAATCGCCTTTGAAATGGGACTCCCCATCAATGTTTCCATGGTTTGCTGTACTTTTTCATCTGGCGATAATGGTAACGACTCTGGTGGATCCATCAAAAATGCCGGTGCCGTACATCCTCCAACCAAGAGGCTTGCGATAAACAGAAAATATAAAGCGATTGTGAATCTGTTCATTTTTAAAACTCCTGTTACTTTGGTTTCTATCACTGATACACCCGAATTTCTCGAATCACAACATCCTCAAAGGACACTTTAGTTTTACCAGTCAATGGTTCTCGTATGGTGTGCGCTAAATCACGATTGACATAGATACCAATTCTTAGCATCCGCGCGGGTCTGTCGATGTCAATGCGTATCACGCCACCGTTTTCGGATCTGGCAATCTTATGACTTATCACTGGCTCAAAGAGAGGTGCTTTTTCATGCCCCATCTCTGTGGTCGATGTTTCTACCGAAAGACGATAAATGTTTGAAACGGGATGCACCTCAATGTAAGCGACAGGTGTAAGCATGTCAAGTTGAATCAAGGCTTCAGTCTTATGTTTACCTTCCACCCAGTCGCCATATTGGAGACTGTACTTATAAGCAGGATTGTCCTTTTCAACAAAGCCTTTTACCTTCAGGAAGCCGGTTGTAGCGAGGTCGCCATCAACGAGTGATGGATATGTCTCACAGGATAGATGTGTAGCCGCTATTCGTTTTGGAAGTGGTGCACAGCCCGCCATGAGTAGACATACTCCGATTGCTATACATACGCGCAAAGAATAGTCTCTACTTGACATGGATTTTTACCTCCGTTTCATGAGTAAATAGCCCTAAATACCGCTACTTCCATTTAAATTCGCTTGTTGGGTCATAATTCTTTTTTATCTCAGTTTTGGAAATCACACCGTCTGGACGCGTATAAAATGTGAGTTGGTAAGTGTAATCGGTTGATATATATCTTCCACCGACTGCCCGCATGCCGCCAGGGTGATGTCGAGGATGAATCGGATGGTCTTGTCGGAGTTAGTAGCTCCGCGCCCGGCTTTCTTGCTTGGCTAAGAAACCGTGTACAGGTATTTCCCAGATATACGTTTGCCAGCCTGTTCCGTCATCACTCACTTCAGTCGGTGATCCCCATTTTTGAAGAGCCTTTGAGATGTGTGTGTCCTTCCATACGGCTATCGTCTGCTGCATTTTCTCCTCTTGTGAGAGTTCAGATGTGTGCATTAAATGTGCCGGTGCCGTACAGCCCATGAACAGAATACTTACTACGAACATAAATGGTGTGAGTCTGAACATTTTCAAAACTCCTACATGTAAAGCAAAACCAGTTGGTGCGTCAGAAATTAAAACGCACTTAATAGTTTCGGACTTGATTTTTGGCCAAATCTTATTCTTTAGGTTTCACATCTTCGTTGGTATAGGTGAGTTTCTTTGTTTTCCGCTCTAATTCATCTTTCCCTGTCCATGAGACTGTAAAACCGATAGAAGGCTCTTTGATAGGGTGTGGGACAGCAAATTCGACCATGTTGGTAATCGTCGTGACTTCACCAAAGCTTTCTGATGCGTGGTTAAAATATTTGGTGTCCGTTGGCCTAAGCGTAAAAAAAATACGGATAGCGTCAACACCAACAATTGAACTACCGGCGGGTGGAACTACTTGCAGAATATCCGGCGGCGCATTCGCATCTCGATCTGTCTTGAATATCAACCCCTGCTTGCCATCTGCCCATGTGACGGTAAAGTCGATAAAACGCCCGGTAGGAGGTTGATTGATAGGAACTTCAACGGTGTTGCCTCTCACAACCGCCCTCTCAATATTATCCAAGTCCCCTGTTATTTTCACATGCGTCGGTCTATTATCAAAATAGAGGACAACGGTATCAACGCCAAAAAGAGAGTATCCTTCTAATGGTTCTGACTTCACAAATTTAGCGGGCAATCCAGTTTGTGTTTCAACACTGTCTCCTTCAATCGCATCCAGCGACTGAGTATCTTTTGGTGGTCACAAAATGGGGTTGTTCTGGAAGGGGCTTTCAAATCTTACTTGTATGGGTGTCCTACTGATTTTACCACTGTCACGTGTCCTGTAGATCCTTTTCGGAGACCTTGATGCTACAGACACAAAATCTATTTTGATAGGCTCATCGGTTTGGACTTCGACCGTATTGTGATAGTCATAAGTGTAAAAGGCAAGCATACTCACGAGCCATATAATGAAGATTCTAAACATGTGAATTAGATTTCCTTTCAAGTCCAAAACTACTTGTTGCGAATTAAAATATGCTACACTGGAGGATTAATAAGCAATTTACGTGCCAAATTAAAGTATAAGACAGAATGTAGAGATATTACGGATTTAGTGGGTTTAACAGGGGGATTCGCTGCACAAAATAGGGCAAAGGGAAGTCTAACTGCACGGATTTGTGCAGACGCGGATAGGAAAAAGAAAGGGGTATGGGACAGCAGGGGTGGTGCTGTCCCGTGATAAACTAACGAATGGCGATCGGATTGCCGGGAGAACCTGTTGCACCTTTGAGGCGGAGTGGCGCGAAACTGAAGGCAAATTCGTAAACCTCTGCTGCCCCTAATTCCTCAATTATCACTGCACTGTAGCGCGGCGTTCCGAAGACAAGCGGAAACAAAATAAAATGCTGGTGTTTTTTCGGTTTTGTGAGCATAATTGCCTCCTGAGATAGTAGTCAGCAGTCAAGGCGGATTTTTTTAAAATCCTTTCAGCATTGTCCCGCAAGCCTCTATAGCCTTGTGCCGTTTAAAAGGTTAATTCTAAGCGAAGGCCTCTTAACTGATTGCTGACAGCCATTAACGAATAGACACAGATTCTATACCTACAAAGACGAAAGGTCCTATGGCTTTTACTTCAATTGCCTTAATTCTGCTATCAGCATTTTGCCACGCTTTATGGAATTTCTATAGCAAATCCAGTAGAGATACACGCATCCTCTTTTTTTGGTGTGGATTTTATACCATAGTCATAGCGTTTGTTGCCTTTGGTATCAAGCAACCGATAATTCCAAAATCCCTATGGGTCTATATTGTGAGTTCCGCACTGGTTCATCTGTTATACCGTCTGTTTTTGACGCACGCTTATACCGTTGGCGAGATTTCGTTTATTTATCCAATTACACGTGCTGCGCCTGCCTTTTTGCCATTCTTTGCCTTTCTTTTCCTAAAGGAACGAATTTCCGCGCAAGGCTCGATAGGTATCTTATGTGTAATAGCCTCTATACTACTCTATCAACAACGTGAAGCCCGTATCCAGTTCAAAGCGTTTTTTCGCTTCCTTCGCGAACCCGATGCACTTTGGGCTTATGCAACACTGGCGAGCGTTATTGGATACTCACTGATAGACAAGCAAGGGATGTCCGAATTCCATCGCTATTCGACAGATGCACCCTTGTGGCGAGCCGTAACCTACTATTTAATGGAAAACAGTATCTCGCAAACCTTTTACAGTTTGACCTGCCTCGTCCGATTTCCACACAAGCGAATTGTCCAGATTGGACGAACGGAATGGAAGCGCGCCCTCGCTATCGTTGGACTTTCGTTAACCTCCTATTCGCTTATCCTCTATGTCTTGATGACAGAGAAAGTCAGCTACGTAACCGCGGTTCGGCAGTGTTCTGTCATTTTCGTTGTTTTGCTCGGTGGGTACGCCTTGAAAGAGACCTATACACAACGCCGATTTATTGCCGCTGTTGTGATGGTATTGGGCATTTTTTTGATTGCATATCAGTAGTCTAAAGGAAGGATGGCAGATAACGGTGCTTTCCACTCACACTTCCATCCTTCCAATCTTCCGATTGCCTCAGTAACAGGAGCAATTTCGCGTAGGTCCTAACGGACAAAGACTACCCAAAGGACACCCCTAATTTGACGCTCCGTTCAGGATGGTTGTCCATCTCTATGTAAGCCTCGACTGAATCTTCAAATGGTACAACGGGATCAACAACATTTTCACAGTCAAATCGTCCTTCAGCAAGCCACTTCCAGCAGGTATCAATAATACGCTTGAAATTCCAACGTGGATGATCGCGGTTCGGATCGCTGTTGGCGCGCGCAAAGATTATGTTCGGAATGTTGACGTGCGCGACGGCACCGAGGTCAAGTCCGCCTGTACATGCTTTCGCGCGTCCGGCGTAGACGATTGTTCCCTCAAAGGTGACCGAGCGGAGAGCATCATCGAGTGCCTCATAGATTGCACTGGTTTCTACAGCCACATCAACGCCAAGCCTGCCGGTCGCTTCTTTAAGCACTTCGCCAGTATTACAGGCAGTTGGGTCGATGACAAGTTCCGCACCAGTTTTTGCAGCGACTTTCCGCCGTCTTTCAATCGGATCTACGGCAGCGACGAAATCCGCACCCGCAATCCGTGCCATCTGCACCGTCATCAACCCGATTGCACCAAGCCCGAAGACAGCAACCCGCTCGCCAACACGCACTTTTCCATCCCGAATCGCAGACATCGCGAAGTGCGCTGGGTCGTAACAGACGGCTTCCTTCCACGTCATCTGGTCGTGCAGCTTGAGCACCCGTTTTGCGTCCCATGTGTGCGTTTCCTTGAGATGCCCGTGGCTGGTCACGCGTTCCCCAATCTCGAAACCTTCAACCTCGTCCCCGATTTCAATGATTTTCCCGACACACATATTCCCAAGTCGCAATGGAAAACTTGCGTTGTTGTATCCGTAGTACGCTGTCAATTCGGTGCCGCGTTTGGGCGCGCCGAATTCGACTTGGACGCGAACGCTATCTGCCGGAACCGGTCCGTCCTCATATTCTCTCAAAACGGGTTGCCGAGGGGCAACCGCGACTAATTCCCTTGGCATGCTTGTCTCCTTAAGAGTAGTAGGCACACTCTGTGTGCCGTAAACTGAAAACGGTTCTTAATTAATGCGGGATACCTAATTGATGCATCCGACGATGGATCGCCTCACGTGCTTCTTGGAACGGACGAGAGAGGAATTCCAGATGGTCATCCTCGCCGTGGTGGTGTGTCACCGTTCCGTGTTCGTGATGGCGCGCTGTCTGCTGGATATAGGACAATCCACCTTCAATCAAGGTTAACATGTAGTTCGCCGTTTCTGGATCAAACATCCACCATTCACCACCGACAGCAATATAGACAGGTGAAGTATGTGCAATGATCCCACGTCCCCATCCATCGTGGTGCGGGACGGCTTGCGCATAGTTAGGTCCACCACATCGTGCAGCGATCCACGAGTGTTTATCCACTTTCAGGTTGGCTTTCAGATGTAGATGCGCTTTGCCCTCTTTGTCCTCAGTGGAAGCAACGACCTGACCGGCCTGAATAATCTGCAACGTGTGGATCGGGAAGATGGAATCCGCAGCGGCTTCAACTTCAACGGTGCCACCATTACCCGGAAGATTAATCGTGCTACCAATTGGCTGCCCATCAACAGTGAGACGAATCATAGGACCGCCGCTAAGGAAGGTATTGCCAGCACTCATGTATTTGCACCAGTTATCGTAATTGAATTCTTCATCATCAGGAATGTGGACATAAGTGCGATAAACACCTACCGGCACATCGCTACTCATCTTGTCTGTCCCACCGACAAGCGGTAATTTATAGCCGCAGTTGAGGTAACGGTAGTACTCGATATGTCCATACATGGCGTTGGTAAGATACTCAACAGCATCTACACGTCCAGTGGCAATGAGCGTCGCCGGTTCGCAGTTCGGGTTAGGAATGTGGGGTAAGACGACAGTCCCGCCTTGTGCATGACACGCATCTGCCCAATGTGAAAGCGTGACCTCCATATTTCCACCGAGTTCCGCTTCTCCGGGTCCGTCAGAACACCACGGTGCAACCTGTTCCTTTAAACCGAGGAGGGTGAGGTGCCCTAAGAGATGTTGGCGGTTCTCCTGTGTGGCATAGACAATGCTCCGTCCATCGGCGGATGTCGTGGGTCTACCGATGAACTCCTCTGTATTCGTGAAGAGGTGACCCCACTGAGACAGGAGAAGATTCACAACTCCAAGGTCTTCACCTTGTGCTTCGGTGTGTGCGCCTTGTGTGGACAAGAAATGAACGTGTGTGTCGCCACTGAAATAGCGTTCGGCGTTCATATCGCACCACCGTTTTATGCGGAGCGTCAACTCACGTTGCCCGGGTTTTATGTTAACAGTCGTCCGCAGCGGCGTATATTCAAAGCCGCGAGCGACATCAACGATAACGTCTCCGCGAGGGAGCCATCCCTGACACGTGCCGTCAATATAGGCGTAACTAATCTGTCCGAGTCGCACATCGCCACCGACATCTATGTGCCATGTGCCATTATTTGAGTTAACGTGAGCGTGGTGTCCGTGTGGCGCATACGGCACGCCGTGCGGAGAACGGAAGTGAATACGACACGGCACAGGTCTGTTTGTATCTTCGTCAATTACGGTGGTATGTACCCAGTTCCTGCCAGAGTCAATAACTTCTACCTTGACGCGTTCGTTGGGTTGGATAGCACCTTTTTCTTGGACTTCACCCCAGTTAACGCTCCCAAGTGTTTCACCTTGGTTCTTGACTTCGACGGTCGCGGAAGGCGTGGCAGATACTTCAACATACGCTGGGCTGCTCTTGTTGTTTTGCGATTCACCCCAACCTTTGAAATCATCATTGATAAAGGCATCTGGCGCGTTCTCCGGTAAAGGATACGGGTAGGTCGCAACGCCGCGATCCACATTGACTTCCATATCAAAGGGTTTGTCGGCATCATCGGCTTGCGGCAGTGTGATTTTGACTTCGCGGCGCGGACGACGCGGTATCGGATCTTCGTCGAGGTAGCCGAGCGTGATTGCCGCAACAATAAATTTCCGTTCTTGTGGTTGGATTTCGATTGACGCGACTTCAGCACCGTCCCTCGGATTTTTCCACACCCACAAATAGTAGTCGCGCGGTGTCCCTTGGCTCACCTCCGTTTGTCGGTTGCCCGCTGAACCCCACGCTCCCTCATAACGTGCTGCTAAACTCTCCTGTCGGTCAGGTATCGCGAGGAAGGTCTGTTGTCCCCATCCCTGTGGTACACCACCGATCTCAAACCGTTCACGAATCGGGACGTTCACGGTTTCACCGTCAGTGTAATGGAAAATGTAATTGGCAATTAGTCTGCCAATCGGCTCGCCTTCAGGTATACGGGATTCGAGTAGGCGATGCACAAAGATAATCCGTTTTGGGTCGACGTTGATAGGAATTTGGGCGGAATCAGTGTTAACACCTTCGCCAAAGCCCAAGAAACAGGTTCCACCCTCAGCGATGTCGAAGGGAAGCCCGTGGAACGTCTGTGCCCCGACGCTCGGTGTTGCGTTCTCGCCAATAATTTCTGTCCCCACGTTACACAGATTAGAAAGTGAAATAGGTTGATAGTCTGGCATGATATGCTTCCTTTGTTGGTTTTACTCAGTGAGTTTGTCTTCCAACTCAGCGAATTTTTACTTCTGTTTTGTAAGTTCTTTTTCTATATTGCTTGGAACAAACTCCTTTTCAGAAATTCCTGAATAACATTCGTTATGCAATCTACTCGAATAGAAGGGTATAACTTATAGTTGTTTCGAGGCAATTATCTCCTACGATGATTCGATCGCGTGGAGGCGTTCAGCTAACCACAAGTTAACCAAAGTTTCCGGTAAAACTCCCTGTGCCAGGGCTTGTTTTTCGATTTTTTTATAGATCTCTGGGGTAAGTGTTACACGACACTTTCGCTGCATCCGAACCTCAAAATTGACTTCATGTGTTTCATCCCAGTGGGTCAGCCAAGCTATGCGTGTCCCAATAGTCGGCTATCTCCTCCAGGGTTCGTGCCTTAGATATACTGGTAACCTGTTCGTCTTTATTTTCTTTCATACCTTCTTCTCTCCTTTTGATCCATATCGCGGGCACTCAGAATGAGTGCAAGATTTTTCTCTTTCTGGATGAAAATACAATCAGATAGCGGCCTGCATCTGTCTGTCCAGCAGCGGAATATACATCCTGAATTGGTCACATCCTTTCGCACATTCAAGTATAGGACTTACGCATTTTTTTTAAAGTCCCTCTGGTAAGGGAATTTAGGGGTTTAAAGGATAGAGATTCCTACTTTTTGCGTTTAAATATCCGATATTTACCTAATTTGCGTAAGTCCTGAAGTATATAACGTGGATTTGGCATAACACCTTAGAGCGGAAAATCAATTGACTGCCCTTGTTCAGCAGACATATAGAACGCTTGCATCAACTCGGTAAGATTCCGTCCATCTTGGATGGTAATCGTCATCGGTTCGTCGCGGAGGATGGCGTTGATCCACTGTTGCATGGGTTCGGGTGGTGCTGGTGGTGCATTCGCGATATAATCCGCTTTTTCTTCATCAGAGAGTTTACGGGTTTCAAAATGCATTTCGCCGTGTCCCGCAGCAAACGAACCTTCTGTACCATAGATCTCCAGCATGTTCGGACCAGAACGGTGTGTCCACGCAACATCAATCACGCCGAGTGCCTTGTTCGCGAATTCGACAACCGAAACACTGTTGTCATCAATCGGGAAGTTGCCGGTGAAGTTGTTAATCTTGGCGATAGCACTCTTAGGCTCACCCATTAGCCATCGGATGACATCGACCCGGTGGCATCCCAAGTCAAAGAGGGCACCACCCCCTGCGCGCTCGGGATCTGCAAACCAAGCACTTGTCCCGCTGAACCAGCTATCCAACGCGGCGGAATGTGCAATCCGTCCCCTACCGAATGTGATGTCCCCAATCAGTCCATCGTCAATCGCCTTTTTCGCAAACAGGATTTCAGGATTCGCACGGGAAGGCAGCGAGATCATAAACTTCACACCCGCTTTCTCAACGGCTTCAATGATTGGATCGCACTCTGCAACGGTAATCGCGAGTGCCTTTTCGGTGAAGATATGTTTCCCGGCTTCAGCAGCGGCGATTATCACACGCGGATGGTCGGACGTGATTGCGTCAACAGCGACTGCGTCTACATCGTCACGACTGAGGACTTCATCGAGATCGGTATAGAACGGGACTTCGTATTGCTCTGCGGCATCTCTACCGCCCCCGCTATGGTCAAAGCCCTCTTCGTCCCAGACAGCAACGAGTTCGGTTTCAGGGTTTTCATTAATTTTTCGAGCATAACCACCAGCGTGGACATGCGCCATACTAATCTTTGCGACTTTAATCATAAAATTCTCCTTACTATTTTTTAGATAATTCTTCCGACAGAAGAGCGAGTTGCGAGATGGTTCCAGCCACGGAGCACGAGTTTGACATTGGTGTGGCGATTCTCGGCTTCGATCTCATCGTCACCCGCGAGCATCTGAACGAGAACGCTCTTTCGCGTCTGATTTGAATAGTTCGGCATTGAACCGTGGAGTGTGAAGTAACTAAAGAAAAGCACATCTCCCGGTTCCGCTTCTAAAACGGTTGCATTCTCAATTGGGTATCGATCAGTAACTTCAGCATTTTTTCCACTACCCATCATGCCATCAGTACGTTTCAGCTCCTTGTGGGAACCCGGATAGACGCGGACACACCCCATCTCATCGGTGGCTTCCGAGACGTAGATGATAGCAGCGATCATGCTGTCTTTAACGGACGGAAAATACTGCCAATCTTGGTGCATCGGAAATGGAGCACCTTTTTCTGGCGGCTTGCAGAAGAGTTTGGAGTGATGGAGCATAATATCGGGGCCGAGAATGGCTTCGGTAATATCGAGAAACTTCTCTTGCATGAATGCTTGCATCCAAACACCAGAGAAGCTTTGGATATTGTGCGTATGGATGATAACAGACTCACCGCCATCAAGGGCATCCATCAATCTACCACCCCAACGCGCATTGACGTTTTCATCACTTTTAAGGAGCTGATCCACGACCCGATCAAAGTCGTTTTCCATTGCCGTGATTTCTTCAGGCGAATAGACTCCCTTGGCGAAATAGTATCCGTTTTCGTCAAAGAATTTTCCTATATCTGACATTATGTTTTTCTGACCTCCAGACTTTTGTAGAGAAAGTTTTAGCTTGCAAGCTGCGCTAAAACTTCATTTAACCAATTTGGGGGAAGGGTTTCTGTGGTATCGGCTTCAGTGCTTTCCTCGCGTAGATCTCGAAACGTCTTAAGCACAGCAAATCGTCCACTCTCAAGGATTCCGATAGATGTTTTGTCTTGAAATTCGGTTCCACATAATTGTGGGACATCCTCAAGGCGGTTGGTAGCGATGACGACAGTTTTTTCCATTAATCGGAGTTCACCAAGCAGCTCGATCATTTCGAGCTGCCCGCCCGGATCAAGCGGGGTGAGCGGTTCATCGAGCAACCACAATTGTGGCTCATGAAGAAAGGTTTTGGCGAACAAGAGTCGTTGCCGTTCCCCTGTTGATAAGGTACTAATTTTAGCCTCGCGTAGGTGTTGAATGTCCATAAGTTACAGCACGGCCTCAATTGCAGATGCCCGCGCGCGCTTCTCTAATTTATATGCCCTCGCAAAAAAATTGAGATACGCTGCAACAGACAATTCAGGGTATCCCTCGAAGGCAACGGGGATATACCCGATAGATGGACGTACCTGTTTGAGGTTTGCAAATGCATCTATGCCGTTGATAGAGACGCTGCCTGATGTCGGTTCAACTAAAGTTGCTAAGATATTGAGCAGAAGCGTTTTACACGCACCGTTCCTGCCAAGTAGCACAAGACACTCCCCAGCTGCTACCTGAAATGTGAGTTCCGTGAGGAACGGCTTTTTGTCAAAGGATTTACACAAGTTTTGGACATCAAGCATTTTTAACAATTCGCTATGAAACCATCGAATTTTCTTCTCAGATTCGCTTTGCCAGTCCAGAGAAACCGTTGCAAACTTAACTCAGATCCACTTTGACGGGTCTACCGAGTTCGGCGGATTGCCATGCAGCTTCGGTTAATTGGATAACACGCAAGCCGTTCTCAACACCAATCGGGTTCTCTGTGCGTTCACCGCGGATGAGTTCAATAAAAGCAACATCCTTGTTGCCTGATGCCGGCATCTCAGATGCATCAACAGGCTCCGGTCTACCTTCCCGTCCTTGGCGATAGAGTGTGCCGTCACGGAGATAGAGCGATCCTTCATCCAACCAGATTGAAAATGCTTCTTGCACCCCGCCGTAGGCGTGTCCAACGATGCTGATATTGCACAACGCACCCGTGTCGAATTTAATCGACATCGCAGTGAGAACATCTACCTCGATGTCTAAGTTGTCTATCATTGCGAAGACGGTATCGGGACTCGCTTCCAATACCCAGAGAAGAATGTCAATCAGATGGCTCCCTGAATCGTTCAGTTGACCGCCGCCACCGAGGAACGGATCTTGCCGCCATTTGCCCTGTTGATTTCGGTACCAGTTCTGAGATTGCTGCGCAGCAACGAAGTTAACCCGCCCAAGTTCACCGCTCTGGACGACGTTGCGGCAGTATTGATAGGTAGGACTCAGGTGGCGTTGGTAGCCGATCATCAGGTGTAAGCCGGTCTCTTCCACTTTTGCTATGACCTGTTTGGCATGGTCCACCGTGCAGACCATCGGTTTTTCGGTATGCACATGGCATCCGGCATCAAGCGCGTCCATGATGTGCTGGAAATGGAGACCGTGCGGTGAACTGATGACCACGGCATCAGGTTTCGCAGCGGCTAACATCTCAACGTGGTCGGCGTAAGTAGGGACAGATGCATCTAAACCGACATTCTCCTTGAAGGCACTGAGTGAACTGTCACTCGGATCCGCGAGCGCAACAATCTCTACATCTTCAACGCTTGATACACTCCGTCCATGTCCGCGCGCGTTACCACCACATCCGATGAAAGCAAAGTTTAGTTTCTGTTTTGGCAATTGTATTATCGCTCCTATACTTAAATCTTGGTATACAAACTATCACAACCTCTGACAAAAAGCAAGTCTTAATTTTTCGTTCTGAATGCGGATATGTTGTATAGATGCACTTGCGAATTACTTCAACGGAGGTGAAAGTGTTCAGAAAATGAACAGTACTGAACAAATTATGGCAGAAATTGGTCGAAATTCGCCTGTTTTATCTTGAATTGTGTATGGCACGTAATTTGCTACAGTAGGGTAAAGCGGAAGTGCTGATGAGATAGGATCGGCAGGAGATGCCCAGAAAAGTGGGTTTGAAGGGGAATGTGCTAATGAAAAAAGTATTTTATCTTTTTTTTCTTATAGGTTTAAGTTTGTTGATGATTTGGGTGCCACGCGCAGGTGCGGAAAACCAAAGCGACGAAGAAGTTGTCACGATGGAGGAGATAACGGTTACGGCTACACGCGCCGAGAAGGACCCTTTCAAAACACCTAATACAATCACTGTCCTCAACTTAAAGCAGTTAGAGCGAACCAATGCGGACATCGCGTCTAACCTGCTGCGTGACGCGGTCGGTGTTATGGCACAGCAGACGACAGTCGGGCAAGGTTCTCCTTTACTCAGGGGCTTAACGGGTTACCAGACGTTGATACAGATTGATTGGGTACGTCTCAATAATTCAACATTTCGCTCAGGACCAAACCAGTACACAGCAACTCTTGCACCGGAAACCTTAGGGCGAGCAGAGGTATTGCTCGGTTCAAGTTCTACGTTATATGGAAGCGGTGCCATGGGCGGTGTTATCAACATGTTTACGAAAGAGGTGCCCCTCGATCCATCGCAGGAAACTTGGGAAATCTATCCGCGGCTACTTGCTCGCTATTCTACAGCTACACAGGAGCAGCTTGGTAGGTTAGAGGTCACAGGAAATCAAGGACGATTTGGATTTATCGTTGGTGGTGGTATGCGATCCTACGGTGATGTAAACCCTGGAAGCGGGTACGATCTCCACTACAAAAATCGGAAGTTTGAAATAGTCAACGAAAAACCAAGCGGCGTGAAACTCTTTAATAAGATGCCGGCGACACCCCCGGACAGATGGCTCATTGATAACGAGGGACCATTGGGATGGGAAGCCTACGATGCCGATGCAAAAATCGCTTACCAACTCAACGATATCAGTACGATAAATATTGCCTATCAGATGTGGCGACAGCCGCAAACACCTCGCTATGATAAAATGGCACCCAGAGAGTTTGACGAATTCTGTTTTGAGCCACAAAATCGGGACCTCATTTACGCCAACTACATAATTAATCCGATAAAAGCGGGCATTGATACCTTCCGTCTGACAACTTCTTATCATCGTCAAAAAGAGGGGCGAAACGAGTTAAAACTTGGATCGACATCTCGACGGCAGCGATATGATACGGTTAACACCATCGGCCTAAGCGCACAAGCGATTAGCACAATCCTTCCGCGTCAACGCTTGGTCGGTGGTGGTGAATTTTACTTGGACATGTTGCAGAGTCAGACCATCAAAACCGACCTTAAAACTAAAAAAGAAGATATTAACGATGACGTTGGACGCTTCATTAACGGTTCTCAATTCTGGGATGCCAGTCTCTATCTTCAAGATGAAATTATGTTGCATGACCGAGTAGAACTCACCCTTGGCGGTCGCGCAACGTTTTATCAAACCAATGCAGACCTCTCCGTCCGAGATCCGGCTTTTGATGTCTTCAGTAAATTCGACAGCAGTGTGACGGGAAGTGCGGGTGTGGTGGTTGGTTTAACAGAATACCTGAACTTTGTCAGTAGTTTTGGAACAGCCTTCCGCGCCCCCTCTCTGAATGACACAACGGCGGTAGAAGTCACCAATGAAGGTGTTACGGCACCGAGTCCTGATCTGAGACCGGAAACTTCGTGGACAGCTGAAGTTGGATTCAAGGCACAACATTCCTACTTCCGTGGTGCTTTAACGCTCTTCTACAGCAGGGTTAACGGTTTAGTTGCGCGCAAACCTGTTCAAGAGGCATACCAAGAGAAAGGTGAACCGATACCTCAGCTCCACCAAGACCTAATCAAACAGTACAAAGATATTGACGTACTCGTCTTTGATAATGTTGATGAGGCACAGTTTCAGGGCGTTGAATTAGCCGGACTTGTCCCGATTCAATCTACTTGGTCGGTTTTTGGGAATGTGGCATTAATACGTGGCGAGGTACTCACGATTAATGGCGTAGCACCGGATCCGAGTAAACCTTGGGAAGCACGTACCCGTAGAGAGCCGCCGTTGAACGGCATCATTGGGGTCCAGTGGGAACCCGTAAATACCCCGTATTGGGCGATGTTCTTTGTGCGCGGTGCAGCCGAACAGAGACGGTTGAACAGAAGCGATATCCGCGACCCACGTATCCAAGGGACAACGCGCGATCCAGCGGAGGTTCAGTTCGACGCTAACGGCTACGCTTTAGATGCTGGCACCCCCGGATGGTGGACGCTCAACCTCCGCGGCGGGATTAGACTCTTTGATTATACGCGTTTGACACTCTCGCTTGATAATCTACTTGATAAGCGGTATCGTCCGCACGGTTCGGGTATAAATGCACCGGGTTTCAATGTGAGTCTAAGCTTGGACAATCGGTTTTAACGGTTGGCGACCATTTACAGGATCTCAAATTTTTTCTTGATAAATTCAACTACGATTTCTGGTACCATCTCCCGTAATTTTTCCTCACTAACCTTCCGTTGCGCCATTTCTACAACTTCCATTACGAGTGTTGAACTGATGTGTGCGTACTGGGTATTTGCCATCATGAAGAGCGTATCAATATCCGGGGCAATCTGCTGATTCATCCGTGCCATTTTAAACTCCCACTCAAAGTCAGAAATTTCACGTAGCCCACGGATGATAGCGCATGCCTCGCGTCTCTGCGCGTAATGCACCGTTAGTCCAGTATAGCCATCAATCTTGGCTTGCGGATACGGTCCAATGACAATTTCAAGCATCTCGGTGCGCTCCTCAAGCGTGAAACGCGCCGGTTTGGCGGGGTTAACGCCGATAGCAACAATGAGTTCGTCAAAAATATCCAGGTTGCAAATCCGATCAATGAGGTCGACATGCCCGTTGGTGACGGGGTCGAAGCTGGCTGGAAAAATGGCGATTTTCTTCGGCATATTTTTCCTCTCCTGCTTGGTAAAGTTGCTATCTTCATTTTGTTGAATTTTTACTGATGTCAAATGTTCTCCATACAATATTTCCGTGTATATCTATCATCTGGAGCGTAATTTTCTTAGGAAAGGTTCTCTCCAACTCAAACGCAACCGTAGCCTTTTGCCTCCCATTTAATCGCTGACAACTGTGCAGCTTGAAACCCTCTTTTGTGACAGGATCGTCAGGTGTTGTTGGCACGATCAACTGGACTTGATGAACCCCATCTTCATCTTCAATATCAAATAAGAAGGAGGTTGAACCAGATACATCTGGAAGCGAGGGCATCTCAAGGGTGGCTGGCTGATCAAAGAAGGGACGATTGAGGTTAAAAAATCGGCTTTTATCCAGCCATTCAGTGGCACATTTAGATAACTTGGATCTTCCGCTTGCGTATGACATGATTCTGGGGTTACTTCCACGAAAATCGTGTGCCAAGCCAAACGCGTGCCCGAGTTCATGCGCAATCGTATCCCAATGTAAATCCTTAGGAGCGGCGGAAACGAAAGCGCGTCCGCCATGGAGTGCCCTTTTTAAGTTCTCGCTATAGACGGAGGTCGTAGTATTGCCTTGCCCAATCGTCCTGATATTCCCTTTTTGCTTTTTGTGAAAAATACCGCTCTGTATATCTAC
>VXZL01000064.1 GCA_009845505.1 Candidatus Poribacteria bacterium
CTTTAACTCAATTACCTTATCATAGTCCGATACTGCGGCATCATATTCACCCAAGAGGGCATTCGCTGAGGCTCGAAGGCAGTAAGCTTGAGAGGAATTAAGACCCAACGCAATTGCTTTATCAAAATCAGCAATTGCGCTTTCGTAGTCTTTCAATTCAGATTTCAGAATTCCTCGATTGTGATAGGCACTGGCGAAATTGTGATTCAATTCTATTACTTGGTTAAAGTCGGTCATTGCCTCCGCGGATTGTCCAAGATTGTGCCGCATAATTCCCCGATTATAAAAGGCTTCCCAAGAATCGGGCTTCAACGTAATCGTCATGTTGTAAGCAGAAAGTGCTTTTTCTTTCCGGTTCCCTTGATAAAGGAGATAGCCCATTGAAAAAAAAGCATGCGCAGCGAGTTCAATGTCACTCAGTTTAGGAATGTTTGAAGCAGGCTGCTTGCTTTTATGAGTTGTTTCTATAGGTGCTTCCTCTGCTAACTCTGGAAACAGTTCTGTGAGTTCTGGAACGTATTTATCCTCATAATTATCAATGAGTTGACGAACAAATGCCATTAAGGGGTGCAAAGGATGCGTCTCACTTTCGCCTACCGCACCCACTAACTCTACAAGCAACGCATGCGCCCAGTCATAATCGTTTTCAATCAATGTGGGTACACCCTGATTTTCGTCACGACGCATAAACTCAATCAGTTTATCTAACACACCCACCAGCCAATGATAGTCGTTTTCCGGATAGGACGGAAGTACCGGAGGTTGTGAGGTTCGCGTCTGTAACAGTTTAGCGTTGTCCAACAATTGGGACATACTCGGTATTTCCAAAGTTCCAGGTGGTAGGACCACTTTAGACCAAGTTTGTATACCTGTCAACATCGTTTACTCCTTCCATCGCCCTTTATTGTATTCTGCATGTGTTAGAACCTTATCAATTGTGACTCTCTGTTCATTTGTGGCATATTGTATAGAAGCGATAAGGCGGACATTATTACCACCAATGTTAAACACTGTCCATATTTCATTTTGAGGTGGCTGGTTGAATTTGCGTTTACGGATTTTCACCTGATCTGCGTGCGGAAAAATCTTACGCAAATCGACAAATGAGTTGAAGTTTCCTTGACGCATCAGGTGGTACCAGCGGTTAAGGGCAGATCTATCATTCGGGTGTTTTTGGGCAAATTTGTTTAGGACATTTCGTCCGGTGATGCGCATTAGGTATTTACAGAAGAGGCCTGCTCCTTGATTGTTTAGGTCAGGTTATTGCCTAAATAGTATACCATATAGGCCCCGAACTGTCAAAAATAATTTATCTTATACCATTTCTAAAAGTTTATATTGCATTAACGGGCCCTTTCATGCCCACGCTAAAGCATAATGCGACAAGCCTGCACAAACTAAAGTTTATGCTACAATTTCAATCAGAAATGGTATTACAACTTCAATACCTGCGCCAAAAATTGGAATTGATTATTAGGTTCAAGGATGGAAACATTATAAGCATTCAACCGTGAATTAGGGGTTGCGAGGTAGGACGGCAAACTACCGCGGTAAGTTCATTCATCCTCCCTGCGAAAGACCGACATAAAAGATTCAGGAAGTTCGTCAAAGTCATTAGCTATCTTCACTTTGCCCTTCCACTGCCCACCACGGCGTGGTTGCTTGGCACTTTTCTGTTTTGAGTCTGACTGCTCAAGTCGTTGTAACCACTTTTCGATGAGGACTTTGAAATCAGCGTTTCCTTGCTGTTCTGATAGTACCAAAGCAGTCTGGAGATCCGATCTTGCTTTGTCTATATTTCCCAATTCAGCCTTTGCTACACCACGATAAGCGTACGCTTCGGCATAATCAGAATTTAGGCGAATCGCCTCGGTAAAGTCTATAATAGCGGCATCAAATTCTTCACATAGGACTTTCTGAACTGCTCGGTTGTAGTATGCTTCGGCAAAATTTGGATTGAGACGAATTGCAGTATCATAATCGGCAACGGCATCATCAGGATGCCCCAGTCTATTTTTAACATTGCCTCGGTTGTTGTAAACTTCCGCATAATCTGGTTGCAACCGAATTGCTGTGTCGTAAGCAGAGAGTGCTTTTTCTGCCTTGCTTCCTTCCCAGAGGAGACAACCGATCGCGAAAAAGGCGTGCGCAGCAAGTTCGCTATCGCTCAATTCTGAGGCGTAAGGTGGTGGGTTATTGTTTTCGCTTGTTTTTGAAATAGGTGCTTCCTCTGCCAACTCTGGAAACCGTTCAGTCAGTTTTGGAACATAGGCATCTTCATAATTGGCAATGATCCGAATAATAAAGGTCATCAGCGGGTCTAACGGGTGATTTTCATTCGCGCCAACGGAATAGATTAACTTTTCTAATACATCGTCCAGCCACTGATACTCGGCTTCAGTCAACTTGATGGCCCCGGAATGCCCGTGCCGTTGTCCGAAGTCGATTAATCCATCTAATACCTCGGCTAACCACTGGTAGGCAGTTTCGGGATACGGCGAAGGGACAGCAGGTTTGGATGTGCGCGTTTGTACCGGTTTAGCGTTATCCAACAATTGCGGCATACTCGGCACGATGTCTGTGAGCAAAAGATTATTTTTCCCAAATCTGAATGTTAACATTATTTAGTCCTACCTCTGTTTATTATCTTTCATCGGTTTGCGATGTTAAATTGTCAAATTGCTGAAGTTTTTTTTCTATGTCGGTTTTGAGCGCAGTATTATTTTGCTGTTCTGCCAATTCCAACGCAGTTTGGTAATCCGCTCTCGCTTCGTGAATCCGAAGTCGGAAAGCTTTCATGTCTCCCCGAGATACGAAAGTCCTTGCAGAATCAGGTTCGATCCGGATAATTTCATCAAGATCAAGAAGTGCTTCATCAAACTGGTTGTTGAATAGTTTCGCTGTTGCCCGGTTTTTGTAAGCTGTAATGTAATTCGGGTCAAGATGCAGTGCCGTGTCATAATCCGCAATAGCACTTTCAAGTCCATGAACTTCCATTTTAACATTCCCTCGGTTAGTGTAGGCAGCCGCTGAATTCGGATAAAGGCGAATTAACTCATCATAATCCGCAATGGCAGACTCGCTTTGTCCAGACATAATTTTTGCGAATGCTCGTCTTTTGTAAGCATCCGCGTAATCCGGATTTAACTGAATTGCTTGGTCATAATCCTCAATGGCAGCTTCAAAATTTTCCAATACGAGCTTTGCTTCCGCCCGGTTTTGATAAAAGACAACAGCATCTGGATTTACACGAATTGCTTCATCAAAGTCAGCGATAGCTTCCTCATATCGTTCAAGTTGCTTCTTCATAATTCCGCGGTTGTTATAGGCCCCGGAATCATTCGGATCTAATTCAATCACCTTATCATAATCAGAAATGGCGGCTTCGTAGTTGCCAAGAGATGCCTTCGCGTTACCACGATTGCCATAGGCTCCGGCATCATTCGGACGTAATTCAATCACCTTATCATAGTCAGCAATAGCCTCCTCATATTTGCCAAGTGCCACATTTGCAGTGCCACGATTTTTTTGGGCAGCGGCACAATCTGGGTTTAGGCGGATAGCTTCATCAAAATCGATAAGGGATTCATCAATTTTGTTAAGTAAATACTTAGAAAGTCCCCGGTTATTGTAAGCGGAGGCATCATCTGGCTCTAAACGAATTATCTCAGTATAAGTAGCAATAGCTGCCTCATATTGCTTAAGGCTGAGCTGCATATCTCCTCGATTCCTATAGGCCCCAACATAATTTGGTCTTATACGAATGGCTTCATTAAAATCAGTAATAGCAGCTTCGTAGTTGCCCATATCTCCATTTGTATTTCCCCGATTGTTATAGGCAGTTGCATAATCGGGGTACAATTCAATAGACTTATCGTAATCAGCGATGGCGGCCTCATGATTGCCAAAATCCGCATTTGTCCTTCCTCGGTTATTATAGGCTCCAGGATAATCTGGTTTTAATTCAATTGCCTTGTCAAAGTTAGCGATGGAGGCTTCGTAGTTGCCCATATCTCGATTTATGTTTCCCCGGTTATTATAGGCACCAGCATAATCTGGTTTCAACTCAATTGCCTTATTAAAATCCTCAAGTGCAGCCTCATAGTTGCCAGAATCTCCGTTTGTAATCCCGCGATTATTGTAGAATTGTGCATCGTTCGGTTCTAATCGGATTGCTTCGTCAAAATCTGCAATCGCATCTTGATAGTTCTTGAGGAGTAACTTTACAGTTCCGCGGGTATTGTAAGCTCGAGTAAAATCAGGTTTCAGTCGGATCGCCTCGTCACAGTCAGCAAGGGCATCTTGATACCTTTCAAGATCCTGTTTTACCAGAGCACGAGTATTGTAAGTCTCGACATAATCAGGTTTCAGTCGGATCGCCTCGTCACAGTCAGCAAGCGCGTTATGATAGTTCTTAAGCATGAGCTTCGCCGCACCTCTACCGTTGTAAATTTCAGCGGAATCCGGTTTCAAATTAAGTGCCTTGTCTAAGGCAGCGAGTGCCTCCTTTCCTATACCTTCATTAATATAGAGAAAACCTACTGATGCCCAGGCTCGAAATGCCAAGGCTTTATCGTGTCCTTCTGCTATGTTAGCAATGGAACGCCATTTCTCAATTGCCTCTTCAATTTTTTCGCTCCGTTGCAATGCATAAGCGTCAGCAATAGCTTTTTCTACAAGAGTGGCTTTAGGATTCCGCTCAATTGCTTTAATGTACTCCTCGACCTCACTGGCATTCTCTGGTTTGCTTACTTCTTCACTCGTCAATTCCGGAGGGGGTTTGGATCGCGTCTTACTACCGAAAACAAAAACAAGGACCGCAATAAGGATACTGAGGGACATGTCCAATCTGATTATAGGATCGAAATGGATACCAAATATACGGATACCAGTAGATGGGCTTTCCCCTATTGTATCATTTGGAGTTTGTGTTTGCTGAGTAGCGGGATCACGCGGCGTTTGGGTTGATGCTTGTTCTTTTGATGTGTCATTTGGAGTTTGCGTTTGCTGGGTTGCAGATCCCGTTGAATCCTGCGCAGACAATATCATCAACTCTCCGGCACACATCACACCTAATACCAATACAACCGCCATAATCCCAATTTTCCTACACATTATGATTCCTCCTTGTTAATGTCTAATCCCGACAACTTTTCAACAATCCCCACCGTCTCCAAACTCACACTGATAACCTTCCGAATCAAATCCACGATATACGTCTCATCATCTGCGCGGTTCGGGTCGTTCACGATGCCACTCCGTCTATCTGTCTTCACACGATACTGATCTACCACCCACTCTAACGCTGCGCGGTTCCCTAACCGATACTGAAACGCCTCGGCAGGGATACCCGCCAAGGTCAAGAAATCGTTGTATTTTATCTGTGTTTTGTCTTTAGAGAATTTCATCTGCTCCACACGCCAATCCAGTGGCATATCCGGTGTTTCGCTCAGGTCTAACTTATACGGAGGCTGGTCTTCATAGTGGACATGGATATGTGCTAAGCGTTTCCCCGCCTCGACAAACTTCCAGAAGTCTTTAGCAAACGGAATGTGGGGCAAGTCCCGCTTGAGGTTCATCTGATACCGTTCCCGATACGAAGGGTGATGCAGGGCGGTAAACCGAAGTCGTTATCCGTAAGCATACCATCGACGTAAATTGTAGTATGCTAAGGTGTTCGGAGGGGTTTTTCACAGATAAGCGTTAGATTGTTTTGACGAGCGTAGTGTTGGAGGAGCGTTGCGAAGGCGAGTCGGATTTCGGTTTCATTTGTTGCACCGAGATTTTCGTATTGTTTGAGTTCTGCGTAAAAGGTTTTGATCGGCTTATGCGTTGGTTTGATGTCTCGCACTCCTGTGTTGCCCTCCTAATGTATACATTTATGTGAAGTATTATAGACCCGTTCGCGGTAGATTTCAAGTGAAATTAGCTGCATAGATGAAGGCAATTCAGTTTTCCGGCGATGTCACGATTGATCGGTTAGCAACCAGGGTTTCAAAGCTTCTATTTCGTGTTCGTCTGCTAATTCCAACGCTGTTTCGCAATCCGTTTTTGCCTCATTGACCTGCCCCAGATCGCTTCTTAAGATTCCTCGGTTAGCGTAAGCGAGCGCGTAATCTGGCTTTATCTGAATCGCCTCATTGTAGTCAGAGAGGGCTTCCTGAGCGTCGGTGTACTGTTCGTATTTTCTTTTTAAACTGCCTCTATCGTAATATGCTTCGGCGTAATCAGGTTTGAGCCGAATTGCTTCAGTATAGTCGTTGATCGCTGCTTCCCCTTGACCGATTAAACTTCTGACACTGCCGCGACCGATGTACGCCTCAGTATAATCAGGTTTGAGCCGAATTGCTTCGTCAAAGTCAGCAAGTGCGTCCTGATGTTCTCCAAGGGCACTTTTCGCCACACCGCGATTGTTATACGCTTCTGCATAGTTTGGGTTGAGTAGAATCGCTACATCAAAGTCGGCAAGTGCGCCCCGATGTTCTCCAAGGGCATTTTTCGCCATACCGCGATTGTTATACGCTTCCGCCAAATCGGGCTTCAACGCAATTGCCTTGTCTAAGGCTGAAAGTCCATCCTCTCCCTTACCTTCTGCGACATATAGATAACCCACCGAAACCAAGGCTTGGGCAGCGAGATTCTTATCGTTATCTTCCAGGACATTGGCGATAGAGTCCCATTTTTCAATTGCGCCAGCAATATCACCACTCCGTTGTAAAGCATAGGCATCAACTATAGCCCGATCTATGTGATGGGCATTCGGGTTTCGCTTGACTGCTTCTATGCTATCATTAACCTTATTGTCGTTTTCAGATTTACTTACGTCTTCGCTGGTGAGTTCTGGTGTCGTGTTAGATCGTGCTCTACGCGCGAAAATAAACGCAAGGATAGCAGCTAAAAGGAACAGGCATGTATCAAGACTAATCACAGGCTTGACGGCAATGAAACCGAATAAGGAGATACCACTGGAGGCATCCGCATTATTTGTGTCATTGGATACTTGCGTTCTTTGGGTTGTAGATTCCGATGGGGTTTTATTTGACAGTAGTACCAACGTCACCACAAACGTCAAACCCAACACCAGCAGGACAGTTACCATAATCCCAATTTTCATTTGCATCCTAATACCTCCTTACCAATTTCGGATGCCGATAGACCCCTTAATTTCTGTAATTATTATTATTTATGTTTTTCCATGAAAAATCGTATCATAATTTGCCTTGCAAGCCAAATTAAATCTGCAAGACTATTCAGTTTTCCAATAATTTCATTCTTTTGCGCAATCCTCCTTCTGTTGTAGAACGGTTCATAATCCCGATAAATGCGATGTGCATTCAGACAACTGAAAATTAAACGCCTCTGGTAGACAGGCGCATTTTTCTTGACAATTTTTACGGAACTTTGATATACTTATGTGTATCACTTGAAAAGGTGCTGTAGGCAGGCTATTGATTCTAACTGGTAACTATAAAAATATGAATTCACTCCGGTTTTTTATTAACGGGTTTTTGATAGGCATCGCCAACATCATTCCCGGCATGAGCGGCGGAACGCTCGCACTTGTTTTAGGTATCTATGAGCGGCTCATTGGAGCCTTACGAAACATCGGACTTTCAACAGTAAAAAACTTACTCGGCGTGGTAAGGTTAAAAAAGGATGCCTTCGCAGCAGCAGAAACAGAACTGCATCGTATTGACTTCGGTTTTCTCGCACTGTTAGGCACTGGCGCGATAGCGTCAATCCTGCTCACATCGAAGCTGATTGTCTATCTGCTGAACGACCATCATGATCCAACTTACGGCTTCTTTAGTGGACTCATTTTAACATCTATTCTGGTCCCGGCACGAATGCTAAAACGATGTGGGGTGAGAGAATTACTTGTGTTACTGGTTGCTGTCGTGCTTGTGCTAAGTCTGTCTGTCGGTACAAGTGAAAAACAGTTAGAGCGGGTCGCCTATAAATCTGGAAGTGAGATTGCGGTGGATACCAATGTCCAGCGAACCGCTTTTCCGACCTATTGGGACTTTGGGATCTTTTTTGGAAGCGGGGCATTGGCTATTTCGGCGATGATTCTGCCCGGCATCAGCGGCTCCTTTCTGATGATTGCTCTCGGTGTCTACTTTCGGCTCTTAACCGCAATAAACACCTTAATAGAAGGCGTTCCGAAATTGATCAACGGGGTTTTCGACGAGGTGATGTTAGCGAGTTTACTGATAATCGGAGTTACCACAATCGGGTGTCTGTTCGGGCTGCTCGCTTTTACACGATTACTTAACTACCTCTTGGAACGCTATCGCAACTTGACAATTGCCTTTCTTATCGGATTAATGGTGGGATCGCTTTATGGATTATGGCCCTTTCGTAAGTTCGCAATGGCTGATGGGGAACGGATAGACACGGCTCATATTCTCCCTCAGCTGGATGTGAACCTGCTTATCACGACAGGGGCTTTTCTCGTCGGTTGTGGTGTGATTTTTCTCTTTACCCGTTTGGAGAATTAGAGGAATAGCGAACCGCGAACCGCGATTAGCCATTAAATGAAAAAGATAAAAAGCGTCGGTTTTTTCGTCAATACAACCAAAGCGAATGCGGCAAGTGTCGTTGAAGGCGTATACACGTGGCTTGAGGCGCGCGGGATTGTACCTCTCCTGCCAGACGAACAGGCATCGGCGTTGGGGCGAACCAGCGATACACCAATCTCCAGAACCGAAGTCGTACAACAAGCCGATGTGATGCTCGTCCTTGGTGGAGATGGTACGCTCCTAAGCGCAGCACATACACCGAAGATTGAAAATGTTCCAATCCTTGCGATCAATATTGGAACGCTCGGGTTTCTGACGGATGCGTCGCTTGATGAACTCTATCCAACTTTGGAAAGTCTTTTGACCGGGGATTATCGTATAGAACATCGGATGATGTTGGAGGTTGTTGTCGACAGCCAAGGGTTTCCAGAACCATTTCGGGCTTTCGCGCTCAACGATGTTGTTATTCGGCATTACACGCGTCTCATCGAGTTGGATGCGTATATTGATGGTGAGCTCTTTATTCCGTATAATGCTGACGGCTTAATTATCGCAACGCCAAGTGGGTCAACGGGATATTCGCTCTCTTGCGCAGGCACTATTGTCGAGCCGCAATTGGAAGCAATCCTTTTGACACCTATCGCACCGCACAGTTTGACAGTGCGTCCGTTCATTGCCCATGGTGAGGCGGAGATCACCGTCAAAATGCGCGCTGCATATCAGAGCGTTGATGTTTTTGTCGATGGACAGCGTGAGACACACAGCCTCACTGCAGGGGCAGTCATAAAAGTAGAAAAAGCAGAACGTACAATTCAACTCATCCGTTCTCAGCATCATAGTTATTACAAAGCCTTGCGTGAAAAACTAATGTTAGGTGAAAGTGTCAGAAATGTTAGGTAAAGGGTCAGATGTCCTTAGAGGAATGGTTATCAGCGTTTAGTTAACCGATAACCGTATACCGTCGAAATGATAGAAACACTCTCTATCCGCAACATTGCACTCATAGACGAACTTGACTTGGAACTCGCACCTGGGCTAAATATTTTTACCGGTGAGACGGGTGCTGGTAAATCCGTTATTCTCAGATCAATTGGACTGGTCTTAGGTGAGAGGGTCTCTGCCGATATTGTACGCGAAGGTACCGATTTCGCAAAAGTAGAAGCAGGGGTCGCACCTCACGCGCAGCATCCAATGTGGCACACAGATTTCGCTTTTAGCGATGTTTTGGACCCGTCAGATGCCACAATTCTCTCCAGAAGGATTAGTGCCGCCGGTAGAAGCCGTTGTCATGTTAATGGACGGTTGGTGAACTTGAGCCAGCTTCAAGCGATTGGGGCTTTGCTCGTTGATATACACGGCCAACATGAACATCAATCCTTGTTTAGAACACAAACCCATCTCAGGCTTTTAGATGATTTCGGGGGATGTAGTGAGGCGAGACAGCATATTAGCAAGGTTCATGCCCACTTACAAGCCTTACAACAAGAAGCAGCCGACCTGACACAAACTTTGCGGGCATCAGAACGGGAAAAAGACCTCCTTGAATTTGAGATTAAAGAACTCGACGCAGCGAGTCTTGAGGAGGGTGAAGACGAAGAATTGGCCGCTGAAGCCCGTATACTTAGCAATGCCGAAGAATTGGCTAACGCTGCCAGCCGCCTGTATGCCTTACTGGATAGTGATACTTCTAATAGCAGCAACGCATCGGTGCTCGAACGACTCAAAGATGGCGCAAAGACGCTTGCGAAATTGTCCGAGTTAGATAACAGCCTCTCGGAAGTCCAAGAACGCTTGGAAACATCCCTCTACGAACTCGAAGATGTCGCCTTACACGTCCGCCAATATAGGGATACCGTGGAATACAATCCTATGCGCTTGGACGAGGTTACCGACCGTTTGGCACTGATCTCGAAACTCAAACGGCGTTACGGCAATACGATCGCTGAGATATTAGCCTACCACGCCGAAGCAGCGCAGAAATTGCAGACGTTAGAACTCGGTTCAGAAAAGCAAAAATCACTTCAGGTAGAAATCGACAAAACCGTTCAAGAGGCGCGACATCTGTGTCGTTCGCTTTCTGTGAAACGTCAGCACGTTGCCAAGCAGCTTTCAAAGCAGATTGAGAAGGAATTGCGAACGCTCGGCATGGACAAGGCAGAATTTCAAGCATCTGTCCAGCACATAGCCGACGAACGGGGGCCATTTCAGATAGACGGTAAGCACTACGCCTTCCGCTCTCACGGAATGGATGATGTCGAGTTCTTAATCGCACCGAATGTCGGTTCTGAGGCGCGTCCGATTTCCAAAATTGCATCAGGCGGCGAAATC
This sequence comes from Candidatus Poribacteria bacterium, assembly GCA_009845505.1. GTDB lineage: Bacteria > Poribacteria > WGA-4E > WGA-4E > WGA-3G > WGA-3G. The sequence continues at coordinate 10,851 of VXZL01000064.1, forward strand.
TCACGCATTATGCTCGCTTTGAAGACGGTATTGGTGCAAGTAGATGAAATCCCAACGCTTCTTTTCGATGAAATTGATAGCGGAATTGGTGGCAAAGTGGCGAACGTGGTCGGTAGGAAGTTGAAGGAGCTTTCTGAATTCGCACAGGTAATCTGTATTACCCACCTCCCTCAGATTGCTCGTTTCGCAGACAGACATTTCCGCGTAGAAAAGAAGGTCGTTGATGGAGAACGCACGCTGATTACAGCAAAATCCCTGACACCGGAGGAACAGATTAACGAAATTGCCCGAATGCATGGAGGTGAAGAGACTGAGATTGGACTTGCCCATGCACGTGAATTATTGTTTGAAAAATAGGGGGAAGCCGTCAGCGGTCAGCACTGTCGCGCAAGTCTACACGCGACTTGCGTAGCGGTTAGCAAGAGGAGACGACTTCATCAGAGAACTCTATACTGAGGGCTGAAAGCCGACAGCCGACAGCCGTAAAAAAATGGATGAAAGGTTTACACAAGCCAGTGCTGCACATGTTTATACGGGTTGCGAATTGTTAGTCAAAGGGGCTTTGGAGAGCGGGGTTAGCCTCCTTACAGGCTATCCCGGTTCCCCACTTGCTGAAGTGTTTGACGTTATTGAGCGGAATGCTGAATTGTTGAAGACCAATGGCATTGTTGCCCAGATAGCCAACAACGAGGCATTGAGTATCGCTCGACTCAACGGTTCGCAAATGGCAGACCTTCGCGCAATCACGTTTATGAAAAGCGTCGGTTTACATGTTGCTTCCGATGCGCTTGCAATTAGCAATCTCGCTGGCACAACCGGGGGGGCTGTCGTTGTTATCGGTGATGATACTTGGTCGCACAGTACCCAGGTCCCAGCGGATTCTCGGTTTTTGGTGCGGCATGTCTACACCCCCCTGCTTGAACCCGGCACATTTCAGGAACTTAAAGACTGGATTGATTGCGCCTTCCAAATTTCCGCTGCTGCAAATCTCTATGTCTGCTATCTAACAACTGAGAATCAAGCGAGTGGTGGCGGTAACGTTGAACTGCGTCCTAACATTTACCCCGATATTAGCGATTTAAAGCGAATTAATCTTGATACGCAACTCATTGATGCTGATAAGCGGGTCGTCTTACCACCCCATACCGCTCGAATTGAGGTCGAAACGTTACGAGAAAGGTTGCCTGCCGCGCTTGAGACCGCACGCGCTTTAGAACTCAACAAGATCCAGTTTCTTGAGAAGGCTTCAACTACAAAGAGACACCCTCTCGGATTTGTCAGCGCAGGCTTGGCGTATAGCTGCCTCCTCCACGCACTTGAAGAGTTGAACCTGCATGGCGATATCCCAATCCTCAAGCTCGGTATGACCCACCCGATTGATTCGGACATCGTCCGGGAATTTGCCGAGCAGGTAGACGAAATTTATGTTGTTGAAGAGAAACGTCCGCTCTTAGAAAACGAAATCAAAGCACTTCTCACGCAAATGTATCAAGGTGGCGACATCAAACGGTACGTAAATGTCTGGGGCAAGCAATTCCCTAACGGTTTGGCGGGTGTGCCGGTAGCCTCTGGCTTGGATGCCTCTATTCTCATTCAGAAACTTATTCCACTTCTTAGAGACCGTCTCGGTACAGCAGACACAACTATTGATACTGAGCACTTTGCACGTGAAGAAGCACTCCAAAAACAGGTCTCCGAACAACAGATTGATATTCCGCAACGCACGCCTACCTTCTGTCCAGGCTGTCCACATCGCGACTCTTCAAGCGTTTTTCTTGAAATCACAGATCAATTTATGGATCCCGATTACATGAAAAAATATCACGGTTCGGGACCGGTGGATCTTGTCTTTCACGGTGATATCGGTTGTTATTCTATGCTCAAATATGAACCCTTTCCGAGGTTGATGCACAATCTCTCTGCGATGGCATTAGGGGGCGGTGCTGGTGCCGGGATTGATCCATTTATTCAAAACAAACAGATCGTTTTCATGGGGGATTCGACCTTTTTTCACGGCGGTATGTCAGCGATTTCGGATTCAATTAAAAACGACCAAGACATCGCCTACATCATTTTAGACAACCAGACAACGGCAATGACGGGGCATCAACCGACACCCGCTGATGAACGTGATCTGCTTGGTAATCCCACCTTCGCACAAGACATTGAGCAAGTCGCACAAGGACTCGCTGGCGACTCTGGGATAGAAATTGTCCGCACTAACCCTGAAGATCGGGTCAACTATAAAAAATACCTTGAAAAAACCATTCTCAAATCCGGTGTCAAAATTGTCATTGCTGATAAGGAGTGCGCAATCACCTATCATCGCCGGGTACGCCGAGAGCAACGAAAAACTATAGCCAAGGACGGTTTCCTTAAATACGAAAAACATATCAATATTACCCCTGAAGTCTGCGAATTTTGTCGGGAATGCACAACTGCTACAGGGTGTCCGGGTTTGAAAATTATTGATACCGATTACGGTGAGAAAATTGCGATTGATCGCTCGAATTGTGTCTCCGATGGGGCATGCGCGCGGATTAAATATGCCTGTCCAGCCTTTGAAGAGGTTATCGTCACACGGAAACGTCCGCCTCAAGAGACGGATGTAGCATCTGGTTATCGCGGGCTTTTGAGTGATGACCCTTTACCTCCACCGCCTCCACTGAATTTTGAGAGAAATTGGAACATCTACGCCGCAGGGGTCGGTGGTATGGGTATTGGCACGATTTCTAAGGTCCTCGTCGTTGCGGGATATCTCCAAGGCTACGACGTGACATTTTGCGACAGGAAAGGCTTAGCGATTCGCAATGGAGGTGTCTATACTCATATCGCGTATACGCGGTCCGACGTTCACGCCTCACCGATGATTCCGTATGGCAAGGCGGATCTTCTATTAGGACTCGACATTTTGGAAGCCGTTCGTGGCATTACTGCCAATTCCCTTTTCCGTATCGCATCGCCATCACGCACCGCTGCCGTGGTAAATACAGCCAAAACTGAAACTATATCCACGCTTATCGGCAAGGACCATTTTGATCCAGAGACACTTGAAGATGACCTTCAGGCGTATACCAATACCGACGCGTATTTCGGCATAGATCTCTTTGCGGTTTCTGAACAATTGTTTGGGAGTAAATTATATGCTAACATGATGCTCCTCGGTACTGCCTTCCAACGCCAGTTGATACCCCTTGAATTGGGACCTTTGCAACTTGCACTCAAGCAAATGGTTCCGCATGCCGATTTGGATACTAACATGAGAGCGTTTACCGTCGGACGTCGTCTTGCCTTGGAATCATCTGAATCTTCTGTTAACGCACCGTCAATAAAGACGTTAGTAACTTATAATGAGATGCTTGAAGCAAAACAGCGGATCTTGGCGCGGAAATGGCGCGGGAAGCGTTTAGCGCGGGAATACGTGACCCTCGTCGAGAATGTAGTGAAAACATTGGACATCAGCTCGGAGAGCGTCAACCGAATGTTGGCACTCTATATCTACGACCTCGTTCAGTTTGCGGATATCGACTACGCACGTAGATATGTTGAGAAGATTAAGCAGGTTTACGCATACGATACGGCTGATTACGACTATCGCGCCACAAAAGCCGCGATCAGGTACCTGCACAAAGTCATGCTGATTAAAGATGAAGTTTACGTCGCACACCTCTTGACGAGCGAAGAGAAATTGCAGCGTGACAAGGAATTGTATAAGGTTGATACCGCGAACGGTGATAGAATTCAGTATATTCATCTCAACCGGCCTCATTTCACTGTGATGGGACTTGACATCGAAGGAGATATTGATACACGAAATTGGCAATTAAACCTGATGAGACGTATGAAATTTCTCAGGCGATGGCTGCCGCAGTGGCACGCAAAGGAGAAAGCGTTCCGGGAGTGGTATATCACCCGTGTGATTGACACTTTTGCACCCAACGGTGAAGAGGCTTATGAAAAGCATCTCCAAGCATTGGAATGTGCTGAAGAGGTCCGCGGTTATCGGGGGATCCGTTACCCCAAAATGGAAACGGCGAAACAGACAGTTGAGGACTTACTTGCACACAAATAGTTTTCGGAGAAGCGCACTACAATGCAGACACGATCCATGCTGACAGTGACAGGACACACTCGCGTTGTTGGCGTTATCGGTGATCCGATTGAACACAGCCGTTCACCGCAAATGCAGAATGCCGCCTTTGCGAAAGCGGGTCTTGATTATGTCTATGTGCCCTTTCATGTCCGACCGGATGATTTGGCGCAGGCGATCGCAGGATTCAAGGCACTTAACGTCGTTGGCATTAACGTGACACTCCCACATAAACAGGCTGTTATTCCATATCTTACATCGATTTCAAGGGAAGCCGAGCTTATCGGAGCTGTCAATACACTCACTTTTCTTGAGGATGGGATACACGGTGATAATACGGACGCACCGGGTGTTTTAAGAGTTTTGGAAGAGGACGGAAACCTGTCTATACCCGTCGGTGAAAATGTCGTCGTCTTGGGGGCAGGGGGCGCAGCAAGAGCCATTGTCGTTGCATTCGCCCTTGCAGGCGTTGCATCTATAACAATTGCCAATCGCACAACCGAGAAGGCTATCGCATTAGCAGAAGAAATGCAGCAAAAAACAGGTGTGTCGATGCATGGGATGGGACTTACAGATGCGCGGGTGGCGGATGCTGTTCGCCAAAGCACGCTTCTTGTCAATACTGCTACGGCGAGTATGGATCTGACACAACCACTGCTGATTTCTGTTGACTGGCTTCAACCGCATGCTATCGTTTACGACATTGTCTATACACCGCCGGTGACGCCTCTCATGAGGGCAGCCGCTGAACACGGATGTCAAACGCTTGGTGGCATCGGAATGCTAATTCATCAAGGGGCTATCGCTTTTGAAAAATGGACGGGTGTTCCCCCCTGTACCCAGACGATGCAACAAGCACTTTCTATATAGGTGTTGTAGCGCAATCTGAGAATCTCATACAGTTCACTAAGAAATACGAAAGGGGTCAATAACAACATAATGCAAGAGCAAGAACACGACTTTAAGCCGATTCGATTTGTCATACTCGGAACGCCCTATACCATCAAGCCAACTGAAGACCTAACCTCCGACAATATCAACGAACTTGTTGAATATGTCAAAAGTTTGGTTGAATCTTATCTCAGAAAGGGCTTTGACGAACAAAGGGTTCCACTGCTTGTTGCGTTCCATATTGCTGATGAAAAACGTCGCCTTCAAGAAAAATATGAATTGCCATTGTACCGGATAGTCGAAAGGCTACAGTTTGCAATTGAAAAGGAAGCACCACAGTAACTCTCCACAGAAGCTCTCGATTAAAGTGTTTGTTCAGGGCAGAAGGATGCTCTTAATTGGCATGCTTATCTTAGCGGAGCAATAGTACCGCAAGCACACAGAATATCGGGAGTAAGACAATCAGAATTTTAACTTCAATTAGGTAGTTTTTGTAACGTTGAATCTGCGAACTGCGGGCGATCCACTGATTGATGAAGCCAATTCGCCGATGGATGGATGGATGGGTGTTGAACATTTCAAATAACCGCCGAATTGATTTCGGTGCTGAATTCAGTACTGCCAGTTTCATTAATGCCGTTTTGAAGGCTTCCGGTTTTTCTGTGAGCCTGACCGCATACAGATCCGCTTGATGTTCACAGCGTCTTGACAAATATCGGAATATTAACACGAAATAGGTAATCAGAAAAGTCATTGAGCAGAGCGTTGGCAAAATTTGTGATTCCCCAAAATGTATCACCAGCGGTTCTTCAACAAGGACATAAAAGAACGGATAACTCAACAGGTAGAAGAGTGAAAAGAGCATATAAGTTTGAATGTGTTTGTAACGAATATGGCCAAGTTCGTGCGCGACAACGGTCTCAATTTCGTCATCTGTAAAGTATTCCAGGAGCGCATCTGTCAAAAAAATACGCCGATTCCACGGGAGGGTCCCCGCAACAGCTGCATTTGCTATCAACAGTGAACCCGTCTGCCAGACCATAATATCTTTATGTTTTGCCCCGCTCTGTTTTGTTAACTGTTCTAACCGGGTCTTTAGTCCTGAATTTGGAGCCAACGGTTCTGTTTTCCACAGAAACTGCATTAGTAACGGCGCAAGGATATACGCCGAGACAATCACTGGTAGGATGAGTCCGATTAAAATGTATGGATGTTCAACGATGAACACCTTCGCCGAGTATGGGAGCCAATGAAGTGCGTCTATTGTTATGAGGTAAATGAACATCGGCAGCAGTGGGAAAAGTAGAAACTTAAATTGAAGACTCAGGACTTCTCGGTAGTGTCCCGGTTGGAGTTGATTTACTTGGTAAAACGCAAGCCGAATGCAAATTAACCCGACCAAAAGCGGAAACAATGCAAGCATCTGACGCAAATTTTCCATCGGAAAAAATGCGAAATATTTATCAATCAATACCGGCAGATTCAATAGATATAGGTTGCACAGATAACCCGCTAAGCTGAGGCATTCAAAGGCAATCATATAGCGGCGCAGCCGATGGAGTTTCGGTAGGTTTTCCTCTTTATGGGCAGGAAAAGTTCGCGCAACATACGCTGTCACGAAATACGCTATAAGAATAGGGTAGCCCGTCAACACAATTGTCCAAAGGACCACCTGCATATCACTGATGTTCATCCGTGTTTCCGGTGGTTCAAAGTGAAAAAGGGAGATGAGCCCGGCGATTAAAATGATACTTATCTGTCCCATTCTGTCAACGACCTTCCTTACTGTATTATGGGAAATAGACGCAGCGTGTTTACGAAGCGTAACTACCGAAGAGGGCTTCCAGACCAAGATTTTCTGTGCCCATAGGTGACAAAATTTTACTCTATCCTGCATCAAAAATCAAGCCTCTTTTTACGCTTAACCTTGGCTTTCTGTTAAGCGTGAAAAAACTTTTGACTTTTTTTTAGAAAAGGTGGTATAATTTATATTAAAAGTGCCTGTCGGGGAGAATTGCTTGCGGGTGTCTTACATTGTGAGTTCGGAGTGCAGTTTCGGGCATTGAAAACTTTTGTCTGTGTAGGAAAGGGGATTGTCC
>VXZL01000547.1 GCA_009845505.1 Candidatus Poribacteria bacterium
GATCTATAGAACAGAGGTGCCCTTGATGGGATTTTCTCTGGTCGTTACAAAAACCGATAGAGAAACGGCTCTTGGTGGCACCGCAGAGGTTGATGTTATCTTAAAAACCCGCATTCTCCCCGCTGGAAAACGCCCGACCCCAAAGGCGGAACACCTCGAAGCCGAAGTGAAGCTTTTGTCAGGAAACATCACCGAAGCCATTATGTCTAACGCCCGCCAGAAACTCGAAGTCGAGACTGGACAATCAGGTAGCATTTCAATCCAAGTTCCAACGGTTGTTGCGGCCGACTGTCCTGATTTACCTATTCGTGATGCGGCGGGTGAATTCCTTCGGAGCAGTGCTTACATTCAAGCAGCCCATTCTGACATCCAAGCAACGGCTCAGGAGATTTTGAATGGCGAGACGAATTCATGGCGTGCCGCGAAAAAATTGTGTCAATGGGTTTATGAATCCATCACTGACAAAAGAGTGACAGGTGGCTTTGGTTCGTCATTAACGGTATTAGCGTCGCTCTCTGGAGACTGTACGGAACACACGACACTTTTTATAGCGTTGGCACGTGCCGCTGGAATCCCTTCACGCATCTGTTCGGGTATTGTATTTTCAAGGGATGCTTTCTATTATCACTTCTGGCCCGAAGTTTACGTTGGCAGATGGGTACAAATGGATCCGACGTTCGGTCAGATGGTGGCGGATGCGAATCACATTCAACTTGGTGGAAGTGCGCTGGAATCGGACAACCTAATGGAATTTGCCGAAGGGGTCTTCCAAACAATCAACCGACTTGAAATTGTGATTACCGATGAGTAGTTACCAGCAGTCAGGTCGCTGCGCTTTCAGCATTCAGTTAAGAGGCTCCCGGCGGTCATAGAATGTGTCACTGCCATAAATATCTTTTGGGGGACCACTGAGAGAGTTGCAAAACGATAATGCGGGGAATGCCTTTAAGGCATTCATATCGTTGATTTCCACACGGGCTTCATACCGTTGATTCGCAACCCGCCCTGCCCGTTGACAGCCATTAAGCTACAAAGGACAAAACAAGATTGGCATTTCTTAATCCGCTCTTTCTCTTCGGACTCCTCGCTGCGGGCATTCCATTACTTATTCATCTTTGGAACCGTCGCCGTGTCGTGACAATCGATTTTAGCAGTCTTATGTTCCTTGCGGCGGCACATCGTGAAAACGCTCGCCGATTCCAACTTCGACAACTCCTTATTCTACTTCTACGGATGACGATTGTTGCGCTTATTGCGCTGGCTTTGGCGCGCCCATTTTTGACCCTCGGCTTGCCGGTCGCTTCTGTACGCGCAAAAACCGATGTGGTTATCGTTTTAGATAACTCTTACAGCATGGGATATCAAGAGGTAGATGGTGTCCGGTTCGAGACAGCGAAAACTTTGGCGACGGACATTCTTGAGACGCTGCGTCACGGTGATAGGGCTACACTTATTTTAATGTCGGACACACCGCAACCTGTTTTTCAACAACTCACACCTGACCTTGAGAGCGTTATCGCAGCAATTAACGAGGCGGAAATCTCTTACCGGACGACGAATGTTCAGCCAAGCCTTGAACTCGCGCATGAAATTCTCGCAGCGTCTGAGCAGCTGAATAAGGAACTCTATCTCATCTCAGATTTCGCCCGGAACGGATGGGAAAACTGGAGTCGTCTTCCAAACCGATCGGGTGCTCGGATTTCGCTGCTGCCTGTTACTGAAAGTGAAGCACATAATATAAGTATTGAAGAAATCCGTCCCTCCAATCAACTAATAGGCGTGAATTTACTGCTCCAACTGAATGTAACAATCGTCAACCATTCGGCGGCATCTTTGGGTCAGAATATCTTAACCTTGTTTATTGGAGGCGAGAAACAAAAAACCGTGAACGCTTCGTTCGACCACGTAGACGAAACCTTAAATACTACTTTAACACACACTTTTTCTACGCCGGGTACGCATACCGGTTATCTGTCACTAACAGAAGATCGGCTCAACATCGACAACCGACGCTACTTCGCTTTAGATGTTATCGGTGAAGTGCGGGTCCTCTGTGTCGGGGAACAGACCGACTATCTAACGTTAGCCCTCAATCCAAATAACTTTATTAGTAGCCATCAGCCGTCAGGGCGAACCGCGAACCGCGAACCGCGAACCGCGAACCGCGAAGAGCGGAACGCGCTACGCAAGTCGCGTGTGGATTTGCGGGACACTGCTGGCGGCTATAATACAATGATTCTACCGACGCAATGCACGCCAGCGGAGTTTGAGAACTTCCCGCTGGAAGACTACGATGTTATCATTCTTGCGGATGTCCCACAGATCTCTCAGCAGATTGACACACAACTTCAAGAATTTATCCGTCATGGGAAAAGTATAATTGTTTTTGTGGGTAGCGACAGCGACCTACCAAGCTACAATAGGTTCAGCAATATGTGGCTACCTGCCGAAGTTGGTTCCACTCTGACATGGACACCCCCACAGCAGGTTGGTACATACCAAGCGTCCCATCCCATTTTCGATATTTTTCCGAGCGAAGGATTTTCTACGCACTACGCGCCGCAATTCCACAATGGTGTGGCACTACAGCCTACCGCTGAATCCACAGTCATTGCGCGTTTTGAAGATGATACCCCTTTCCTTGTTGAACGCATCCGAGGGACCAGTGCCGTGCTACTTTACAATTGTGGGATACTCACGCAACAAAGGACTTCTACTACTGCTACTCCGCGGTATACAAACGACCTGCTTGTTAATCCGTATTTCCTTCCAATGCTCCAACAGAGCGTCCTTTACACCGCTATGGCGAGTGGTAATTTAACATGGGGCGGGCATGTCGGTGATACCTACACAGCGTACTACCCGCGTAGTGCTGGCGGGAAAGCGTCCATTCGTTTAATAGAGGTTAGCGGTCAGCCGTCAGCCGTCAGCCGTCAGCAAGAGGATATTTCTGCTGATGGTTTCCGACAGTCTCCGATAAACGATAGCCAGAACACAGTGGTGCCGATTGATGAAGATGGTAGGCTACGATTTCAAGACATAGAACGTCCGGGTATCTATCAAATTGAAGTGGAAACGCAAGGTAGAATTCAACGAGATTTTTTTGCGGTTAATGTTGATAGCAACGAATCCGATTTAGCACAAATTTCGCTTCAACAAGCAGCAGCGCGCGTCGGTGCACGAACAACAGTCTCTGAGAAAACCGAGACATCAACAGAGGTGCCTGACACCATAGATGTCAGAAGACACGGTCGGGAAATTTGGGGTGAATTGCTTATATTAGCGGTTTGCCTTATGATGCTTGAAAGTTTTCTTTCAAATCGCGCAAGTGCACTGGCTGTAGGTGAAGAATAATGATAGATTTTTGGTATGTTGCGCGCTCGCTTGGGATCCTGTGCTTAATTATGGCAATCAGCAGCCAATCATCAGCAGTCGGTCAAGAACGGTTTGTGGAAACCGAAAGCAATACGCAACCACCATACGCTGAAAGCCGAAAGCTGAAAGCCGAAAGCCAATATGATGAGGCGAATATCGTACGCAGTCTCGTCATCAGCGGGAATAACTCATTTTCCGACCAACAAATTCGCGCCCTGATGAGGACAGATGTCTGGAGTGTCTATGATGAGACCCTTCTGAAAGCGGATTTTGAAGCGATCGTCCGTTTCTATCGGGAGAATGGCTATCAGTTCGCTCGCATTATTGAAGAGCAACTCTCTGTAAAGAAATTCGGAGATGGTATTTACCTGGGTATCGAAATTGATGAAGGTAACATTGGACAGATTCTCGTAAGCGGTAATATACAGACGAAGGAGGAGGTAATTCGGCGTGAACTTCTATTTGCGGAAGGAGATATCTATACAGAAGCAGATAGAATAGAGAGTGAGCAGATTCTGCGGCGTAAGACGTATATTGGTGCTGCAAAGGTGGATGCCCAGTGGGATGAACTCTCAAAAAGGGTTATCGTTCATGCAAGTATTACGGAACTCTTGTCGTTCCCATTCGGAGCAGACTTGAACCTGAACAACCAGAAAAGGTACTGGCTACTACAATTTCGGGATCCAAACCTGTTCGGTTCGGGGCAAAGTACCTTGTGGCGTTACGAAAGGATTAGCGAAATTGGCGAGAGGACGCGGAGCCTTGTGAGAGGTAGATATTCCAACCCTCGCCTTTTTAATTCACACTGGAATTTTGACGGTGAATATATCCAGAAGCGAGATGGGGACTCTTTACTTGTATTGTTAGAACGTCCACAATATACATTGAAAAGTCGATGGAGTGCAAGTATCCGTTTTTCTGAATCGGTCAATCCCGTAACTTGGTATGAAAACGGACGAGAAACCGATAGGTTTGAGCAAAATTTACAAGGCGCCTTTGCAAATGTGCAACGCTACTTCGGGGACAGACGGCAACAGAACTATATAGGGCTCTGGGCGACCTCACGGCGTTTGAAATATGTGTTACTTGACAAATCAGTTGAATCAGGAGCGATGTTAGAAGAGCGCGATATAAAGCGGGTTGGTTTCACGCTGGGTAGAAAACACACCGCATATCACAAAACTCGGTTTCTCCAACGGATGGGACAAGAGGAGAATTTTCTCGTCGGTGCGCAATACGCGCTGTCTCTTGGGTATGCTTCGCCATTATATGGCTCTGACCGAACAGAATCTTACGCTGAATTGGCTGTCGGTTCGGGGTGGATGAAAGGAGATCGGTTTTTTGGTCTCACAACAGTCGCACTTAACACAAACTTGACGAGTCGAATTGAACGGTCTGTTCTCCAGGCACGGACTTCTTGGTTTTATACAGATGTATTTAATACCGGTGATATCTATACGCTTGAAAGGGGTTTTAGAGAGAATGGCCTCTTTGACTTTCATCAGACATTTGTTGCGCAGCTGACAACAGAGATGCAGTTCGGATGGAGTGGGCGGAGTCAAGTCCTTTTGGGGGCTTTTAATGGTTTGCGCGGTTATGATTATAGACAATTCAACGGAGAGAAGCTCGTCCTATTGAATCTTGAGAGTCGCACTGTATTTGGTGGCACAATTTTCCACAAAATGGACGAAGCTCTCGCAGCGGTAGCGACGTTTGTGGCGCGCCCGTTTATTGATAGACCTGTACACCTTGGATTCATATTAAGCGGCGTTGTGTTCGCTGATATTGGATATATCTGGAATGGAAGAAACAGTTTTGATTTGGCGGCACCAAAGCGGAGTGTGGGATTTGGATTGCGGAGTAGCCTCTCTCAGTTTAGTGGTACGGGCATTCTTCGGGTAGAATTTGCGTTTCCGCTCGATCCGCCTTTCGCGCCATCGCTTAAACCTCGGATTTTTTATGGTCAGGAACGCACATTTTAACTGGCTGTCAGGGGTCAGCCTCAGTAACCCGTTGGCGGTTGCAAACGTTTGTAATTCCGAGGAGGTTCTCTGGACTGATAACTGATAACCGATAACTGATAACTGATAACTACAAAATGAACTCTTCGGATCGCATATCAACCGAAAATATTACATGGCGAGCGATTTTGTTGGGGTTGTTATCGCTCCCGCTCAACATTTACCTTGTTGTTCAGACGGAGACAGTCTGGACGACACAGTATCCTACCACGATGGCGATTTTCTTTAACGCCGTCTTCACGCTCTTCCTTATTGCTATTCTCAATCTGCTCTTAACACGTTATCTACCGAAATGGCAACTCACGCAAGCAGAGATGCTAACGGTGTATCTCATGGTAACGCTGGCGTGTGTCGTCTGTGGACACGACCTTTTGCAGGCGACGATGTGTGTCTTGGGACACGCGGCGTGGTTTGCGACACCCGAGAATGAATGGCAATCGCTTTTCTTCCGCTATATTCCGGACTGGATTGCCGTGATGAACCGCCGCGCCTTAACCGGCTACTATGAAGGCACCTCAAACCTATTTGAGACAGATCATATTCAGGCATGGCTCACCCCAGTATTGGCATGGTTGGTTTTCTTCTCTGCTTTAGCATTCTCTATGATGATGCTGAGTGTAATCCTCCGTAAACAGTGGATTGAACACGAAAAGCTGAGTTACCCAATCATCTTGCTCCCTTATGAAATGACAAAACACAGAGATTTCTACCGAAACCGATTGCTCTGGATAGGTTTCGCTATCGGATGTGGGATCGATTTGCTCAATGGAATTAGTTTTCTCTATCCTTACGTCCCGAGCATTCCTATCCGTCACGACATTGGCATCTTGTTCACAGAAAAACCGCTGAATGCTATCGGTTCAACACCTATCCATCTAAACCCTTACGCCATCGGCATAGGTTTTTTAATGCCGCTGGATTTGTCGCTCTCTTGCTGGTTGTTTTACCTGTTCTGGAAGGCACAACTCGTTTTCGGAGCGATGACAGGAATGAATCAGACCCCTGGCTATCCGCATATTGATATGCAATCAACTGGTGCGTATTTTGGTCTCTGTTTCTTCGCGCTTTGGATAACACACAAGCATCTCTGGCAGGTTGCCCGCAATATTTTAGGTTTGAAAACAAACATTGATATAACAAATGAACCGATGGGATACCGGAGCGCGTTTGTTGGATTCTTGGTGGGTATGGCAGTTGTGTTTGGATTTTGTTTGAAGGCAGGGATGTCGTGGTGGGGCGTACTTGGGTTTTTCAGTATCCAATTTATACTTGTTTTAGCGTTTACACGGATGCGTGCGGAACTCGGGACCCCGACGATGGATTTCTATCGTGCGGGTCCTGGTATTTTTCTGACTTCACTTGTTGGTTCCAGAAAGATTGGTCCGCCAACGTTGACAGGCTTCGCGTTCCTTTACGGGTTCACGCGCAACTATCGTTCGCAACCGATGCCGAACCAATTGGAGGGCTTTAAACTCGCTGATAGAGGCGGCATCAACACGCGTCAAATTCTGTGGGTGATGTGGGGTGCGACGGTCATCGGGTTAGCTATTGGATTTGTTGCGTTCCTGCACGCGGGTTATAAACATGGAAGTTTAGGGACATGGCGCGGGCAGGAGGCGTTCAGTGACCTACAACGCTGGTTGACCCTTCCGAACGATACGGACTGGGGACGCATGGGATTTTTCGGCTTTGGTATCACTCTGACGCTCACGACGCTCTTTATGCGTCTGCGGTTTATTTGGTGGCAGCTGCATCCGTTGGCTTATCCGCTGGCGGGGAATTGGAATTTCGGTCGGCTCTGGTTTCCGGTATTTCTGGCGTGGTTGCTAAAATCTATACTAATTCGCCACGGTGGGATTGGTGCGTATCGCCGAACACTGCCCCTGTTTTTAGGGACAATGCTCGGCGAATTCGTGATGGGGAGTATTTGGGCAATTTTAGGACTGTTTCTCGGACAGCGGATGTATTCGTTTAAGCATTGGTAGGCGGTTGGTAGTTAGCACTCAGAGAGCCTACTTAATCCGATATTTTCTGTAAACGGATACCACCACCAGAGGTGCGCAATTTCATCAGGGGACCCCCGCCGTTTATGCTCCCTTTCAACCTATTTTTTGGAACTTTTCCCTGAATGGTGGATGCTACTGCAAAGTCTGTTGAGACGCTCCCGCCGCTGGTTGTGGCGTCCACATCAATTGCGATATCTGGGATGAGGATAACAGTTATGTTACCGCCGGATGTGCGCAAACTACATTCATCGTGAAGTTGTGCTGTTAGAAGGGCTTGGATAGAACCGCCTGAGGTTCTGGCATTTACAGTCCCGATGGTGCTCCCCAGTTTGATGCTACCTCCCGAGGTATGAACATCTACGTCTCCACTACACTTCTCAACCTTGATACTACCCCCGGATGTTTTGCCCCAAACGGAGCCCTGAATGTCCCCAAAGCGGATGCCCCTGCCAGAGGTTTGTGCTTGAACATCGCCTGCGACATCGCCCACTTCAATACTACCACCAGAGGTCTTGAGATCGACAGGACTGTCACACGATGTAAGTTTGATGCTACCCCCGGATGTTCGTCCCCACACTGTCCCTGTAATGTTTCCGAAACGCAAACTGCCGCCTGAGGTCCTCGCGCGGACATCCCCGTTAAGGTCGGCTACTGAGATACTACCGCTTGCGGTATCCAAATCGACGTTGTAATCTTTAGGCACAGTTACCTGAAAACGAATTTCGAGACGATTTAGCACTTTCCTCCAGTGCTCTCGACCTTGTTTGAATGTGCCTTCAATACGGACACCAGTATCTTCGTTGGTGAATGCCACATCAAAATCGGCAAGTGCCTCTTTTGCAGCAGATCTGCTCAACGGCTTTGCTGCCTTTGTGACGACGATCTTAACCTGATCCCCTTCAGCGGTTTGGACATCAATTGCACCAAACTCTGAGACAAGGGTTAGGCTACCACCCGAATTAACGCTATATGCTTTTTCAATCTTGTCCACAATATGTTCCTCATCCGTTAGGGCTACCTCACAACCAATAAAAAAAAATAAAACCAATACCGAGAGAGAAAAGGTTAAGGTAATAAACCGATTCATAGGACATCTCCAGTGAATGTTTTCTGTTGGGTTTCTGCTGAAGGACGGGTTCCTTCAAGCGTTGGTATTCGCCAAATTGGTACGATACAGAACAACCACGCATCCGTTGGGAAAAACCCCGCGGCTTTTCCCAACGTACGTTTTTAGAGTTCTTCGTTCTGTTTGACTTGTTGTGTTCTGATCTCTTGGAGGATTTCTACAACCGTCTCCATCTGTCCTTCCAGTCTGGCAATACGTTGATCAACAGATGTGGTAGATTCCGCGTCCTCATCTTCATCAGAGGTGACTTCTACCGTCTCGACTGTATCAGTATCAGATTTCTCTTGGGTGCGTTCCCCCAAGAAGTCTTTGAGAAAGTCAGGTACCGATTGCCGTACAACTTCACTAACATCTTTCAGTTCGTCGCCAATGGTTTTTTTCACGTTGGAGAAGTCGAAGTCGATATCAATCGTAGGACCTTCTCTAAGATATGCAGCAACTTGGTGGCAAGCAACACTCACCTCACTAAAAGATGCCCCCGTTTCAAGGGGTTGAAACAACCCTTGAGGGACAGCACCGATCTCGCTTAAGCGGTCAAGCGCGTTGTTGACTTGCTGGGCGCACCGCTCCTCACTTTCTGAAGGATCTACTATCGGTGATGTCTCTACTACGCGAGCAGTTGTTTCCAAGAGCCGTAGAATTCCGCGAATTTCCTTTTGGGTTTCGTGTTCGTTAGACATGATTGTCTCCTTTTTATGGGCATTTGCCTATATAGAGTCCGTTAAGGCTAAAAAGGATAGCGAAAAATAGTTGGTGGCTGTCAACCACTCCTGCCTTTTGAGCCTATCTGCCTATATAGAGTCACCCGAGGATAAAAAGATAGTGGAAAATTTAAAAGGAACGCGAATTCGGATATTTAGACATTAGGAGGGGTCCGATTTTAGTTCACCGACATTCCGGCGGATTTTTATTACTGCCTTAATAATGTCCTCTATGTCCTCCTCGCTTGCCATCAGGACATTTTGACTTAAGGAGAGACCGGTTTGGCATATCTTCTCAGTCTCAGGACAATGCACATCGGTATAATTGAGGTCTTGACCGAAAAGATTAGAGGTAAGAAAAGAGGCGCGATACATCGGCGTTGTATACCAATATCCCATGGGTATCCCCTCTGCACGCATTGCTTTGAGAAATGTTTCACGTGAAATGTCTTCAAATTCCTCAGCATCAAAGAGTGCTTTATAGCCGTGGCACCCGCCCCGCGTTGCACGTGGATCGAGAGGTGTGACTTTGATGCCGGGAACCTCGCCGAGCCACCCATCTAACCATCGCATATTTTTATGGCGATAGTTGGTTTCATCTTCAAGTCGAGTTATACGCGAGAGGAGGAGGCCGGCTTGCCACTCAGTCATACGGAAATTGCCGCCGAAGGGTTCTGCCTCGCCGAATTCAGCATCGGGGAGTGTGCGTCCACAATTATGGAGTGCATACGCGCGTTCGTAGAGTTCCCGGTCGTTGATGAGAACGATACCGCCTTCACCGGCGCAAAGGTTCTTTGACGATTGGAAACTGAAGCATCCGAAATGTCCCCAGCTGCCGACACCTCGCCCGCGCCACTCGGCACCGTGTGCCTGCGCGCAATCCTCGACGATTTTAAGGTTGTGCCGATTTGCGATGTCAACCAATGCGTCAAGATCGGCTGGATATCCGGCGATATGAACCGGTAAAATCGCCTTTGTTTTTTCGGTGATAGCGGCTTCAACTTTTGAAGGATCCAACAGGAAACTATCTGGTGCGGTATCCACAAAAACAGGAACGGCATGCGTCATGAGGATCGCGACGACTGTTGCCTGGAAGGTATAGGGTGTGGTAATGACCTCATCACCCGGACAAACGCCAGCGGCTTTCAGGGCGACATAGAGTGCTGATGTCCCACTATTGACACAAACGCCATACTTCGCGCCTTGGAATTCAGCGAACTGTTGCGCGAATTCTGGAACCTTTGGTCCGCCAACGCCCCACTGTCCACTTTTGTAAATTGCTTCAAACGCCTCAATATCGGCAGGGTCCTGCGTGGGCCATGTCGGATAGGGATCCGTGCGGACAGGTTCACCGCCGTTTATTGCTAATGTTGCCATATCTTCGTCCCCCTTCGATTCCTAAAGAACGTAATGCTGATTGTCTGAACAAGAGTTTATGGGATTAATGGATTTTCAGGATTATGGATCCTGCTTAATTGAGGATTACTTTTTCCGAATGGACGTTGATGGACGTGCATTCGGCGTTGATCCTCTAAGCACTTACAAGGATAACATGTTTGGCAAAGCGCGTCAAGTAGGACGTTCAATTCTAAAAAACTTGACTTTTGATTGCTTATGTAGTATGCTATATTAAACAAGTGGAAACAGCCAATGCCTGCCAAAGACATCAGCAGAATAAAGGGGAAAAGAAAATGGACACTCGGGAGTTATATGAATTGCTGTCAAAGCAGTTATCTGAAATGGACGCACGGTTCACGAGGCAGTTTGAGGCCCTCGATAATCGGCTTGAGACGCTCGATAATCGGCTCCGGAATGTTGAAATAGATGTTGCTGAAATTAAAGGACAGAAAGCCGGGTGGGAATCTGCTCGAAATTGGGTATCTACCGGCATTGCCCTTGTTGCACTTGGGGTCGCAATAGCAGTCGCTTTATGGAAGTAACCGAATAATTTGGATGGATAGCACACCGCTGGCATGTGTCTTATGTGTGAGTCGCGTTTTCTATAGGCATATCATGTCAGTGATGTGAGGAATTAGGTCTGCGAATTTTCCCCTCTGCACCACCTCTTGTAACCGAGATTCTAAATGCCCCGCTTCAACTTCAGCGATTAATGTTTTCATAACCTCCCACGCTTTTCTTTCCAATTCAGCGTCAATCGCATCACTTTGAACCGCCTCTTCAAACTCATCTTCGTCTTGGATTTCGTAGGTGCCGTCTGGATTTACCCAGAGGTCCAAAAAGAGGTCGGTTATTTCAAAACAATTGAGTTTGCCCGTTGCATCTACAGTTCGCTTGACTGGCTTCATAATATCGCAGTAATAACCCGTCCATTCGCCATTCAGATTGTAAACTTTCCCGACATCGTACCATAGTCCCGTAAATACGAACCAGACTACAGGAAAGTTGTCCCCTAAAACAGTCTTACCATTTTGCACGATGGGTGCGGAGGGTCTGACACATTGAGATGTGAGAATAACCTCATCGTCCATGTAGAGCAATTGCTGTTGAAAGTGATTAACTCTGTCTGGGGGTCTTTTATAGGTAAGTGTTACGGTTTCCAAAATCCATTTTCCTTAATACTGCGAATTAGGAGACTATTGCCTCACGGAATGCCTTGATATGCCTTGGGGTTGTCCCGCAACATCCACCGACTAAGTAAGCACCGGTTTCGAGGAGTTTGGGGACATAACTTGCCATCTGTTCGGGAGTCTGCGTATAGACGGTCTGATGGTTCTCATCAAGTTTGGGCATACCAGCGTTCGGATATGCCATCATCCGCTTGCCCTGAATTCCTCTGTTGGTCAGGGCTGCGTGGAGCTGCTGAGTACCCGTAATTGCATAAGGCATTCCGGTGTGTTCGTCTCGTCTGGATTCAGCACCGCAGTTCACACCCATAATGCTAACGGCATCTAATAACGAGTCGCCATTTGAAAATTCACCTTCCGTGAGGATATTCAGCAAATCTGCCGGAGAATTCCCCCAATCTGTCCGGTAAACGACCTTGCCACTCCGCCGTTCCTTTGTCCACTTGTATGTCAAGTTTACCGCGATAGGGAGCTCCGTCTGACGTGCGACATCTACAGCGATTGCTGCCTCTTTCGCGGAAAACATTGTTTCAAGACAAAGGAAATCTACGCCTTCTTCTGCGAGGGTATGAATCACCAATTTGTGCGCCTCTCTGGCATCTACGTTTGGAATCCCGAAAGTTGTATCGCCGCTGTCTGCTTCGATTGCGCCGGGAGAGGGACCGACGGAACCTGCAATATAGACATCTCTACCATTCCGCTCAATAGCAGCCTTTGCGTGTTGAACAGCGAGGCGTATGAGGCGTTGGGCATCCGATGGACTTTGTCCCGCCATTTGTAGATGCAGCGGCGACGCTACAAACGTATTGGTTCCTATTGCCTCAGCACCTGCGCTGATATAATCTGAATGGATGTCAATAACGGCAGTGGGATGCAGTTCGTTGGCGAGTGCGCTATTGGTAAGTTCTATATTGCGTGTGAACAATTGCGAACCGAACCCACCATCATACAAAATCGGTTCATCAGCCTTTAAGCGTTCCTGAAAGTTTTTAATTTTACCTTCCTCCATTACAACGTTCTTGGCATCGGGTTAAATTGACAGCCCTCCACGAATACATCAAAGAAATCGGGAGTTGTCTCCAGTTCAATGTGTTCGATATTCTTGACGAGTGCCTCAATATCTGCGCGTTTTTTCTCGGAAAGGAGGACAGCCGTCGCACCGGCGACTGCGGCGTTACCGACTTTGACGACATTTGTCTCTGGGACAGGGGCAAGGAAACCGATCTCGACAGCGTCTTGTAGGTTAACATAATTGGCAAAACCACCGGCTAAAAAAAGCCTTGTGATGTCTTCAGGGACACAGCCGAAGTGCCGTAAAACGATGTACTGCCCGCAATAGTTCGCAGCCTTTGCTTGTGCGAGATTGCTCGCATCGTCGCGCGAGAAAGTAATACCGTGTTCTGGCAAAATTGACATGATGCGTTGCTTTCTATCCGAAAAAACGCCTTTTGGACTCATCATATCATTGCGACGGAGTTCGGCGAGGAGCGAAATCAGTCCTGAACCGCACAACCCTTGGGGTGCCTCATTATCAATTGTCTCATAACTGAATTGATCACCGTTCCATTTCAGAGATTCAATGGCACCCGGATAAGCGGGCATTCCGTATTCAATGCCGCCGCCTTCAAATGCGGGACCGGCAGGACATGACGCAGCAACCATCCGTTTCGCATTGCCAACAATCACCTCTGTGTTTGTGCCGACATCAACTAACATGACAATCTCATCTGTTGACGGTATATCGATTGAGACTAAATCGGCGGCGACATCTGCCCCGACATGGCTCGCAATCAAGGGTAGACTGACAACCATCGCCTTCGGATTCGCTCGGATACCTAAGCGGCGTGTTTTTTCAACAAGGGCGGTTGTTGAACGGATTCCGTCCCGATACTCGTGTTCAATCGTTGACTTATACGGTTTTTGACCGATGCTCTGGACATCCCGCTTGAAGAAGATATCGCGCATCGTCGTATTGCCAGCGACAACGACCTCATAAATTTCTTGCCGGACGAAATTATGGCGATCGCACATATCCATGATTTCGCTGTTCAGTGCAGCGATAAGGGAACGACGGAGTTCTCCATGAAATTCGCCATCATAACTGATACGGTTCATGATGTCGCTGCCCCCAAAACGCTGTGGATTTTCAAAGGAACTCACAGAGACCGTTTTCCCCGTCTCCAAATCCACCAGATTTGCCACCACTGTGGTCGTTCCGATGTCTATAGCTAAGCCATAAACGTGTCCCCGGTAGCGGTCAATCGGTTCATCATTGTAATAGACAACACCCTCGCGATGGCGCACGCGTGGATTAAGCTCTGGCGTTTCGTTATTATTTGTGATGGCGTACGTTAGAATTCTGGGTGTGCGGCGGAGTGGTGTAAATTCAATGTCCGTATCAACATCAATAACGACGGCTTGGCAGGCAAGGCGGTAGTTGTCTCGTAGGAAGGCCTCCGCTTCGTTGGGTGGCTGGAGCGCGTCCATCCCGCGTTTGATTTCAACAATACATTCATGGCACTGTCCGGTTCGGAAACAGGAGGTAGGCACTTGTACGGCTAAATCGTCTGCGTAGTCAAAAACGGTTTTTCCGGGAGTGAGTTGATAGACTTTTCCGTCAGATGTAATCGTGCCAGTGCCGTGTGATTCTGCTGCTTCGTCTGAATCGTCAATCGCCCACGCGTCTCGATAGTCTAACTTATCATCCCCGACACAGAGCAATCCCGTCCCTTCATCAATTTTTCGCTGGTTTCGACAACCGAATTTCGCCGTGCAGTGGTCAAGCCGATTCTTGTAGGGACATCGGTAGGTGGCTTGGACATCGGCGTGGGTGACCAATCCTTCAAAAATCTGTGTAATTTTATTGAGGCGTTTTTCGTATTCGGCTTTGTCTATTTTTTTCATGTCCCTCTACCATACCTCATCTTCTTCCAGAAGAAACTTTTTAGCCAAGGCAACACAAGCAAGGGCATCTTTGCCGTATCCATCAGCACCCATGTCATCGGCAAATGTCTGCGTAACAGGGGCACCGCCTACCATAATCTTTACGTCTTCCCGTAGGTCTTCGTCAATAAAGGCATCAATTGTTTTCCCCATGTTTGGCATTGTCGTCGTCAGAAGTGCGGACATCCCCAAAATAGGTGCTTCATATTCCTCAACAGCCTCCATAAATTCATCTTCGGAGGTATCAACCCCCAAATCGTGGACGACGAAACCTGCCCCGCGCAACATCATGATGCAAAGATTTTTGCCGATATCGTGGAGATCTCCCTTGACGGTTCCCATAATTACGGTACCGATGGGATCAATGCCTGACTCAGAGAGAATGGGTTCAATATATGCCATTCCGGCTTTCATTGCGCGTGCACAGGCTAAGACTTCAGGGACAAAGATGAAGTTTTCGCGGAACTTGATACCAACGATGCCCATCCCAGCGATGAGTCCATCATCCATAATCTCCAGTGCCTCTGTGCCATCCTCAAGTGCTGCCTCCGTCAATTCATCAACAGTGTGATGGTCGCCATCAATAAGCGCAGCGGCGATGTCTTGCATTGCCGGGGTCGCTTGCGCGAACATCTCGATAGTCAGTTCTATCTCATCAGGCTGCTCAAGATATTCTTCGATTTCTTCTCGGATAAATTCATTTGCGATGTCATTAATAGATGTCACGAGTTTTGAACGCCTCCTCAAAGAACATAAGATAGCATAGGCACAGAAAAATGGCAAACGATTTTTGTGAAAGATAATAGCGTCGTTGCATCAGGCGATTGTCAAACAACTCTGCGAATTTGGGAGGCGCGCTTTGGAAGCGCGCCTATTGGAAAAGGCTTCTGGTGCGTCGCATCAGACAACCTAATTCTTCTCCCGGTATTCCTGCAAGAGGGCATTAATCTTGTCAAGAAAGGCTTGTGAGTAGATTTCACCGACGAGTGCGTTATGGGTGTCTACGGCAATGACATCCCATGCTTCGCGGGATTCATCCTCGAATTCGACGACCTCAATGCCTGCTTTCTTTTGTAGCGCATCAAGTGCCCTGTCATTATCCTTGCGAATATCCCGAATTAAGCTGTCCTGATACGCGTCCGCGGTTTCACGCACAATCTTCTGCTGTTCTGGTGAGAGTCGATCAAAGCTCTCCTTGGTCATGACTGTGGCACCAACCCCAACATTAACAGGGAGATCACTCATGTATTTGAATTTATCATACCACTGCAATGCTACAGTGACATACGGAGATGCAACGATAGTGTTAAGCTGTCCGGCGTAGAGGGAAGGGAGTACTTGTGTAACCTCCCTGAGTACAGTTGCGATTTCGGCGTTTTCGTAAAATGTACGTGCGATTTTGTCGCTTGAGCGCGCCCACATCTTGACGGTTGATGACTGGAGATCGGCAATAGTACGAATGGGCTGATTACTGAAGATATAATAATAGCCAATGTCCCCCATACCGAGCAGGACATATCCAGCATCCATAAAGGCTTTTTCAAGATCTGCGCGGAGGTAATCGCGTACATAGTCAAGTTCATCATAGGTTTTAAACATCCGAGGCAGTTGGAAAATCAGCACTTCTTCCTGAATTTCACCGAGCCCAGTGGCTGTCATCGCCCCTGCGTGGATCAACCCTGCACGCATCTTTCGGACGACATCGAGTTCGTCTCCTTGTACACCGTTTGGATAGATACGGAGCCGAAGTTCACCGTCCGTTTTCGCGCGAATTTCTTTTCCCATCGCCTCAAAATTGTTCATCCATGTAGAGCCTTTCGGTGCGAGGGTTGCGAACTTGATAGATTCAGCAGCGAGACCTGCCATGGGTAGACAGAGCATCCCAAAAATTAGTAGAAACACGCCCATCAAGTGAGCGGCGCGTGCTTTATAGTCGATTTTCTTTTTCAGCATTATTCAGTCCCTCCTTCTTCCATTTCTTCTAAATCAAAAAGCATATCCATCTGATCGAGCCAACGTTTCGCGCGTGATTTTGCTAAGGCAGTCGCCGCCTCCTCGCCAGGATAAACGTCCGAGGGTGCATCAAGGACTTCCTGTAAAGATCGTTTGTAGAGTTCAGCGTCCTGTTTAGGATAGGCATAGTAACGCGCGAGGTAGAATTTGCTCATTAGGAACTTACCGTCATTAATCTCGTCTACACGGTCAATGTGTTCCTTCGCCTTCTCCGGATCACCACCGATCGTTGGTGCTCGGTCCCCGTAATAGACGGCATAGAACAGATGGGCGCTGCCGAAGTAGAAAGTTTCATCCAATTCAAGGATACGCGCCATCATGAGTTCGACACGCGTAAGGTCAATTACCTGCATCGGATCATCCTTCTGAAGGCTAATCCCGCGCGCCACAGCGTAAGCCGCCCAAAACAAGGGTTCAACCTGTTTTTTCTCGAGTTTCTGAAGTGCTTTTTTAAAGGTCTCCATATCAACACTTCTCGGTTCTCTGAACGCTTCATCGGATTTTGCAAGCACGTCGAATGCATAAGCCTCAGCCTGTTTATAGCGGTCAATTGCCTGTGTACGCATCTCTGCTGCAGTCTCGTAGTCTCCAGCAATCTCAGCCTCCTCCATCCTATCCTCCAGAAACCCGGCGTAAGAGGAACACGCGCGGGCGGTACTAACGAGGATACCTGCGCTGCCAATTTTAGCCAATCGCTCAAGGGTCCCGAGATTGCTTTCGAGGGTAGATTCCACAACGGTTAGATTACCCTCACTCTGAATCCGCGATAACTTGGCGAGACCACATCCACCAAGGAATATCGGGAGGAGTAAAATGGATATACGAAAACAAAACTTATTGTATATCATGAGTGTTAAATTTGCCTCCTAATATGGTTGTCAGTTATCAGTTGTCAGTTAAAGGTTTGTAGCAATGAGATGATATTTAAATTCCACAAACTGCTCTTGCCCGAAAACCGAAAACTGGATCAATGGTAAAGGAAGAGCGGGATGGTTGTCTCTTGGATCAAGTGCTGTGTAACGCTGCCGACAAAAAAATAGCTAAAACTATACCACCCCTAAGAACCCATTAAAAACAATACAATGTCATTTTCGGCGATGTAGGATTTGACAACGGCATCAGGATGTCCGCTCT